>CANKVN010000132.1 GCA_947487055.1 Flavobacteriales bacterium | reverse complement strand
CACCATTTTATCTTCATTCCAGGTGCCGGTGGATGTTGATTCATAACCTTCACCACTGGAAATAAGTTTCCCTTTGCCTTGCTTCATGCCATTGGACCACAGGCCCTCATAGGTTTCAAAACCAATCATGAACTCAGTTACTTGTTTACCCTGGCCTTGTTTTTTCCCGTTAACCCATTCTCCGGTATAGGTCCATTCCGTCATATCCGTTTCGCCATCACCACCAAAGCGCCTTGTCATTTCCCCTTTGCCATGGGGCAATCCTTCATGAAAATAGCCAACATAGGAAGAATCTTTGTGCATGCTGGTGTCTTCTGTTGGAAAAATTTGTTTAAAGCGGCCAAATCCTTGATAAAAGTAGCGAATCGAATTCCCATCTTTCTTCCCTCCTACACCTCCGATATACTTGGCACCGTTGGTATAGGCAACCACACCCGAATCGCAGGGAATCTCATCTTTCCAATTGCATGTCCAGGCGCTATAACCCTTGATCACCATGGTTCCGGCTCCGTTAATCTGATTGTTTTTCCATTCTCCATCATAATAACCACCATTCGGCCATGTGTATTTACCTTTTCCCGCACGCAGATCATTCTCCCAATAGCCCGCATAAACAGCACCATCGGCAAATTTCATTGTTCCTTCACCCTGCCGTACGTCATTTTTTACATACCCTTTAAAAAACCCTTTTGGCGTTAAAGGCAGCGTTGCTTTTCCGGTAAACAATCCATTTTGCCAAACCCCTTTTTTATAGCCAAGCTCTTCTGCCCCGGCAACCTTGTAAAACAGTTCTCCGTCTGAAGCGCTTCCGTTTTTTATTTCACCCTTAAATTGATTTCCATTGGTAAAAACCACAGCGCTAATGGTTCCTGTTGCTTTAAACCCTTTCCAATAGATGGGTTCTTCTCTTTTGTTGGTAAGAACAACCTCTTCATCAGGAACACCTGCTTTATTGGACTTTACCAGATATGTTAGCTGACCAATTCCATTGGCAGTATCGTTTTTCCATTCTACGCTAAGCTTTAAGGCCTTCACAGCGCCAAATTCACAGATGGGGAATTCTACTTTTTGGTAGGGAAAATAAATTTCTCCTTTCCCGTTGCGTTTTCCATTTGCCCAGGATCCAATGTATAAATGACCATTACTATAGGTAAAAACGCCTTCACCCTGAAAGAGATTATTCACAAACCCTCCTTTATATTTTTCACCATTACCGATAAACTCCCATTCCCCGGTGCCTTCCATTTTGCCTGTTTTCCAGTTCCCTTTATACACAAACATTCCGGAGGTAAGGTTGCCCATACCATGCGGAATCTGAACCTTTCCAACCTCCAGTTTTAATTTTGCCATTTCGCCGGTGTAGGTAGCTTTTCTGTAATCAGAACCCCTGAAGCGGTAGTAAATTTCTACATTTTCTTCTTTAGATACCTTAAAATCTGTTTCTGCGGCATACTTGCCGGCCGTATCGGAAATTAGGGTGTAAGTTCCATTTTTCTCCAGGCGGTAAAACAGCAATTCAGACGATCCAGCCGCTTGAAGCCTGTTTAGCGAGGCATTATTATTTGCTACCAAGGGTCCGGAACTACTTGCATTGGCAAACGATGCCAAAATGAACAATAACGTTAATAATGCGGTGGAAGGGTTTAAGATTCGGTTCATGCGGAATTATGTTAATCAAGGCAAAGATAAACTATTTTTTCAGACCATATACCGGTTCAGGCTCCCATAAACACGGCAATATCATCCAACAGCCAGGAAGGCGATGCATAAAAAACATCACAAATCACGCATGGCATTCATCAATTTATTGGTATATTTAGTGTCTATTTTTTGTTAATTTTTTTATCATTTTGTTTTTAAACTGTCATTCATACTTTAGTTTGCGGTACGGAATCCTCTCTCCAAAGGACGTGTTGGAGTTGCTGGGCAATGAGCCGCCTGCATTTACCGGAGATCCAATCCCTGTTTGCCTTACCGACATCAACAACATGAGCGGCATCCCCGATTTTTTTCGCGAAGCCAGGCAATACCCGCAGCTGCATCCCTGCGCCGGCATTGACTTTCGGGAAAACGAAACCGGAGGCCGTTGCCTATACATTGGGCTGGCCAGGAATGAGAAAGGCTTTGCCGCGCTCAACCGTTTTCTTTCGGGATACCGCCTTAGCGGAAAACCCTTACCCGACAGGGCGCCACAACTGGAAGGCGCTTACTTCATTTATCCGTTTGAACGCACTTTTGAGCAGCATTTCACCAAACAACTTGGCGAACACGAGTTTTTGGGCATACGCCACTGGCAATTGCCAAAACTGCGGCTTTCTGCCCAGAAATGGAACACAGACAAACTGCTGGCTTTGCACACCTGTACGTTTCGCAACACCACCGACCACAACAGCCACCGCCTGCTGCGCTGCATTGCCAACAATTGCCTGTTAAGCACCGTTGCACCCGAACAAGTGGCGAATCAACTGCAACAATACACCTCTTCGGCAAGCCTGTTAACCGCATTTGCCGAAGCACCCATGCTGTTGGAGAACACCATTCGGCTCATGCAGGGTTGTCGTTTTACGCCAATATTTGGCGAAAACCAAAACAAAAAAACCTTTACGGGCAATGCTGACGAGGACTTCAGGCTCATGACCGATTTAGCCATGGAAGGCCTGCGCTACCGCTATCCCAAATACACGTATGCCACCAAACAGCGGCTCGAGGGAGAAATGAAACTCATTTACGAACTCGGTTTCACGGCCTATTTCCTCATCAGCTGGGATATTTGCCGCTTTGCCCGGGAACAACATTATTTCTACATAGGCCGCGGCAGCGGCGCCAACAGCATGGTGGCGTATTGCCTGCGCATCACCGATGTAGACCCCATAGACCTGGACCTCTATTTTGAACGGTTTATCAACCCCTACCGCACCTCACCCCCTGATTTTGACCTCGACTTCAGCTGGCAGGACCGCGATAAGGTAACCGATTATATTTTTAAAAAACACGGCAAGGAACACACCGCCTTGCTGGCCACCTACAGCACTTTTCAGTCCAACGCGGTGGTGCGCGAGCTGGGCAAGGTTTTCGGACTTCCGAAGGAAGAAATAGACCACCTGATGGACAAACCAACCTATTTCGCTCCCAGCATGCTGGAGGAGCATACCGGACAGCGCATTAAACCGGGAAAAGACATTTACACAGCGCCCGGCATTGGCGAACAAAGCAGCCTGAGCAAGCATGTGCGCAGGGAGCAACGGGAAAC
>CANKVN010000131.1 GCA_947487055.1 Flavobacteriales bacterium | reverse complement strand
TTACCCACGGTGGTACTCGCACCGATCAATGGTTTTAATTCAGGTTCATTGGCATCATTGATTGGAGTGGGAACGGCAACGATATAAATACCGCAATCCTTAATATCTTCAATATTGGAGGTGAAGATAATTTTTTTACCCAGGAATATTTCGGTTTCAATCTCTTTGCTGGGGTCTATCCCCTGCTTCATCAATTGCACACGCTCTTCATTGATATCAAAACCCACGACATTGAATTTGCGGGCAAATTCCAAGGCAATTGGAAGTCCAACATAACCCAATCCTAATACGCAGATGCTTTTTTCACCTGCGGCAACTTTATCAAACATTTCCATAAGGCAACAGCAAAAGTACAACAATAGTTGACTAATCTGCATGAAAAAAGGGGGCAATACACCCCCTTTCTCTATTTGTTTAATGGTTTGTTATTAGCGAACGCCATGCATCATTTTCAGGAGCATTTTGTTCATGCCAATTAGTACCAAACCGAGTACAATTACAAATCCGGCAATACCGGCAAAAATGTTCATTGGTCCCAGGTCTTTTACAAAACCAACTGTCAATCCTGCCAAATTATTGGCAATAAAACTGCTCAGAAACCAAACGCCCATGAGCATTGAAGCCAGTTTAACAGGTGCCAGTTTGGTAACCATGGATAATCCTATCGGACTTAAGCACAATTCGCCGCATGTGTGGATTAGGTAAGTACCCAGCATCCAAAGAATATGCGCCTTCACTGTTTCGTCTGTGCCTGCATCACCGCGTTGTAAAACAGCACCAACCATGAGTAAGAAGCCAAGACCCAGCAAAATCATACCCAATCCCATTTTTACGGGCGTATTAGGCTCGGTGCCTTTTTTGTTTAAAAAGCCCCAAAGCAGGGTAAACAAGGGTGCCAGCATCACGATAAATATTGGATTTACACTTTGGAAGAAGGATGTTGGAATGAGGAAGTTGCTCACTTCCCTATTGATATATTTGTCGGTATACAAAGAGAATGTACCACCGGCCTGCTCAAATCCAGCCCAGAAGAAGGTTACGAAGGCCACCAAAATAATGATAACCCAGGTGCGGTCTTTTTCCTGTTTGTTCAATTTACCTGAAGATACAGTCCCACCCATTTCATCAATGATATCGCCGGCTGCCACGTTTTTGTTTTGAGGACTAAGTCCTTTATCTCCTAAGTATTTCTGGCCCAGTACATTGAACATGATTTGACCTATGGTCATCCCAATACCGGCTGCCAGGAATCCATACTGGAAACCGTATTTGGCAATTTTAACACTTCCATCGGCCAGTGTTTCTTTGGTAGCCATGAAATCTTCAGCCAAAAAGCCACAAACCAGCGGAGCCAGGAAAGCACCAAGGTTGATACCCATGTAGAAAATATTGAATGCGCCATCTTTCTTCGGATCGTCGTTTCTGTAAAGCTGACCAACAATGATGGAAATATTTGGCTTGAAAAATCCGTTTCCGATAATCAATAGGCCTAATCCGGCATAGAATGTGCCTAAGCCCATTTCCGATGCCAGGGAAAATTGCCCAAGAGCCATCAGGATACCACCAATGGTAATGGCCTTTCTTTGACCAATATAGTTATCGGCAATCCAACCGCCGATAATGGGCGTCAGGTAAACCAAACCGGTATAAACACCGTAGACGAGGCCCGCATTTTCCTCACTGAATCCCAGTCCGCCCTCTATGTAGCTTTTTGTTAGGTATAAAATCAACAAACCACGCATTCCGTAGTAGCTGAATCGCTCCCACATTTCCGTGAAGAACAACAGACGCAGACCTGCGGGATGTTCTTTTTGGTTGAAAATCCAAACCATTACAGTGGTTAAAATTGCAATAACAGAAGCATACATGTAGATTTGGAAAGATTGGGATGCGTCATCGAAACTCATCCCGGCTACAACATTCAATAAGAAAATGCTGGCAGCAAGACTGACCACAAAGGCCAGTAAAAGTTTTAGGTTACTGTTCATTTTGTATAGTTATAATATATTTTTTTCTCTCATTACTTGGTTTAGCCATTTCAATAGGATGAACATCATGATACCGGCCACCAGCGCCAAGGCGCAATTAACCAGAAAAAAGTTGGATTTATCATCATATTTTTCCCACATTCCGCTTAACATGCCCGATAATTTATTGCCCACAGAGGTACTCAAAAAGAAGCCTCCCATCATCAGGGCCGTTATTCTGGGCGGACTGAGTTTGGAAACCAGAGAAAGCCCCATGGGAGAAAGACACAATTCACCAAGGGTGATAACGGCATAGGAAGCCACCAGCCACAAGGAACTTGCTTTTGCATGCTCAATGTCGGTGGATTTTACCGCTGCAACCATCACCAAAGAACTTAAGGCAGTGATAACCAGGCCCACTGCAATTTTTGCAGCGGTGGATGGTTCTCTTCTGCGCCTTCTCAACAAGCCCCAGAAACCAACGACAACCGGTGTTAATAAAACCACCCAAAACGGATTAATACTTTGGTATAATTCTGTGGAAATCAACTTTAACTGTTTGCCATTTTCAGGGGTTTCGGTAGCAGGTAAGTTCTGAAAATACCTTCTGCTGGCGGTTTGGGACTTTAACCTATTTGCCAGCGAAAGCCGTTCTGCAGATTTGTTTTGCGCTTTTAGCACAGAGTCTTCAGCTTTCACCGATGTTTTGTATGCCTTGAATGCAGCATCAGGGAGTCGGCTAATGCTATCATTGGTCACGGTTTGGTTCAATTTCAACGTCTCCAGGGTTTTGCCCACCGTCACGGTTGGCACCCTGTCTGTGTGTTGCTCTGCCCAAACGGTGAGTGCGTCTCCATTTTGATGAAAAACAGCCCAAAAAACCACCAAACATGCATATACCGTCAGCAGAGCCCCAATTGGCCGCTTGTCTTCCTGCCTGGCCGATTTAAAGAGGTAAATGAAGAATACAATGACGGGTATACATCCGAAAATGAAAGCATCATTGCTATCGGTTCCCAATAAATTACCCGGAATAAGGTAGCCCAAAACCCCAAAAACAATCATGGGAATAATGGTGAAGAGCAATATTTTGCCAGTTGACATGTCGCCATCCTCAAGTGGTTTAACAGTATCGGCCACTTTTACATGTTTGGCTCCGTAAAGGAATATCAACAATCCGATAAGCATTCCGACGCCGGCCGCAGCAAATGCCCATCCCCATCCATAATTGATGCGGAGGTAAGCTGCAACGAAGTTGCAAACAAAGGCACCAATATTGATACCCATGTAAAAGATGTTGTATCCACTGTCTTTGTTGGCTTTAAACTGCTCCTGGTTATAGAGATTTCC
>CANKVN010000130.1 GCA_947487055.1 Flavobacteriales bacterium | reverse complement strand
TAGCCATATGGGCGGCACCATGCGACTGGGTTCCTACACCTGCGACCTTGCCAAGGGCAGCCATGCTCTAAAGGCCTATGGCAAAGCCAAAATCACCGAAAGACACCGCCACCGCTACGAGTTTAACGATATTTACAAAAAACGAATGGAGGAAGCCGGAATGAAAATTACCGGTACAAATCCGGATACCGGTTTGGCAGAAATAGTGGAAATCCCTGATCACCGCTGGTTTGTGGGTGTGCAATTTCACCCTGAATTGAAGAGCACTGTAGCCAATCCCCATCCCCTTTTCGTGAAATTCGTGAAGGCCGCGATGGACAAATAAACACATACCAAATGAAATTACTTCCTTTAAGCAAATGGCGAATTGGCGGATTTCATAAAGAAGAAGTAATTATTGGATTGCTTTTCTGTTTGTTGTTGATTCCTGTTCTCCGGAACATCAGCGCAGAAAATGACCTGGATATTTTTTATGCAGCTGCGCAAGAACTGCGGTTTGGCACCAATCCTTACAATGGACCTCAAATGTACGGAATGTGGTATTACTACAGTCCCTTGTTTGCCTCAATACTGGCGCCCCTCACCTTCTTCCCCGTTCAGGTATTAAAAGCGGTCTGGATGCTTGTTGGTTTTGCCATGCTGAACCGCATTTATGTTGTGATGCGGGAATTTTTGCATTTGCAGCACAAAAACAAAGAAACCTGGCTGCTGATTGCCATGGCTGTGCTTGGCTACAATGCTGTTTTCCTAAACCTGCTCTATGGACAGTTAACCATCCTCATTGTATGGTGTTGCCTGGAGGGCGCACGCCTCATGAACAATGACAAAAAACCCTTGGGGGGATTGGTTTACAGCCTTGGTATCAACATCAAAATTCTGCCTGTTTTCTTCTTCTGGTATTATTTGCTGAAGAAAGACTGGAAAGCCATGTTGTTTATCGGATTGGGAATCGCTTTGTTAATTCTAATTCCATTTCTGTATTTGCCTGCCGGCTTTCATGCACAACTGATTAATGACTGGCTGGGGTTGCTAAACCCTATGAACAAGGAACATGTGAACACCGTTGGCGAAGGTGGTTTCACGGATTTTGCGAGCCTTCTGACCCGCTATTTCACCAATACCAGCATTCGGGGCGAAGGAAATTACAGCCTTGCAGCCCTGTCTACCCGCCACATATTCTTGATTCAGTGGATTTTTCGCTTGGTGGTGGTGATTTGCTGCGGATGGATGATGCTTCGGTTTTTGCCCAAACGGTTCAGCGATAAAGCATTAACCTATGCCGGCGTTTCATTTTTCCTGGCCTGCATTCCGGTTGCTTTCCCGCACCAGCGTGATTATTCTGTGTTGATGTGTTTTCCGGCAACCACACTCATGCTGCACAGCTACATTGTGGCCGGTTACCGTCCAAAACCGTGGATATTGTCCCTTTCATTCATTTCGCTGTTGCTGATGGGATCGGTTGTATTTTCTCCTTTGTTGCCTTGGCCTGTGCGCCACTTCCTCATGGAAAGCCGCACACCTGGATTGGGAATGCTCCTGTTTTTGCCCGTCTGGATTGTTTGGTTCTGCCGCTACACTCCAAAACCACTAGTCGCGGCTGAATAGCTTATGCAGCGCGTCCTGCGACCTGACTGCTTTTTTACCTTTCGCCTTCTGAACAAATTTATTACTCATACCGGCATCCAATATGCGGGCCTTGGTGTTGTCCGACAACTGTGTTTCCAGTACCTGAATCAATTGGTTCCTTAAGTCCTTGTCCTGAACAGGCACCGTTACCTCTACCCTCGATTGCAGGTTGCGCTGCATTAAATCGGCACTACCAATATACACTTCGGGCTCTCCCGCATTTTCGAAATAAAATATACGGGCATGTTCCAGGTACTTGTCTATGATGCTGATGGCCCTAATGTTTGGATGCGCTGCATCCAGTGCCAGGCAGCAAATTCCCCGAATAATCAAATCCACTTTCACACCTGCCTTGGCAGCGGCCACAATGGCGGCAATGGACTCTTCATCAACCAGCGAATTAACCTTAATAACGGCTCGGGCAGCAATTCCCTGAGAAGCATGTTGCATTTCCCTTTTAAGCATGTCTATAAACTTACTACGGGTGTTTACCGGACTCACCCACAAGGTCTTGAAACGCACCTTATCCGGCCTAAAATTCTGGATGAGGTCAAATACATCCAGGCATTCCTCTCCAATCCTTTTGCGGGCGGTTAACAAGGAATGATCGCAATACAGCTTGGCGGTGTCTTCGTTGAAGTTTCCGGTGCCAATATGCACAATGTTGGTTGTTTCAAAGCCCACCCTTCTGGAGATAACCATCAACTTGCTGTGCACTTTGAAATTGGGAATTCCGTAAATAACATAAGCTCCTTCTTCCCTTAGCCTGTTGGCCCAGTGGATATTGTGTTCCTCCATAAACCTCGCCCTCAGTTCCATCACCACAATTACCTGTTTGCCATTCTGCACCGCGTTTATCAATGCCTCTGCAATGCTGCTGTTTTCTGCCAGCCGGTAAAGCGAAATGCGGATTGCATAAACCGCCGGATCAATGGCAGCTTCGCGCAACAAACGGATAACATAATCAAATGGCTGATAGGGATAACTGATGAGCACATCGCGTTTTTGGATGAGGTTAAGCATGCTTTTACTCTCATCAATTACCGGTATCCGCGATGGCACCTGTTTAGGGTTAAGCAAATCCGGCCGGCCCAAATCAGGGAACTTAATAAAATCCCTGAAATTGTGGTACTTCCCCCCGGGTATAGTGCTGTCCTTATCTGTTTTTAGTTTTCTGGTTAAAAATTCAAGCAATTCCTTTGGAATATCCTGGTCATAAATAAACCGTGTGGGAGCTCCTGTTTTGCGTTGTTTCAGGCTTTTTGAAATCTTTTCAATAAGCGATACGGCCACTTCGTAATCAATATCAAGTTCCGCATCCCTGGTCAGTTTGATGGTGTGGGCAGTAAACTGATCAAAATCCAGGCTGGAAAACAGCAGTGGCAATCCAATGCGGATAATATCATCCAGCAAGATAATGCGCCTTGTTTTATCTGTTCCCGGCAGCAAATGAAACCGGCCCAAATTCTTGGATGGTATGTCTACCAGCGCATATTGAACGGCGCCTGATATGGAATTACTCATGCTTACAGCAAGGTATATTTCTCCATCTTTTATGGTTGCAATATCTTTACCGTGCTGCATTACCAGCGGACTTATCCGGCCGGCTATTTTGTTTACAAACAGCAATTTCAGGTAATCCATTTCAGCCGCTTCCAGCTGGGTTTCATCCACGATAAAAATACCTTCTTTGCCCAGTTCCGGGATGATGCTGTTTTGGTAAATATCAGAAAAATCTTCTTGCTGGTTCAGTACCGTTTTCTTGATTAACTCCAGCTCTTTTTTTAACTTCTTGTGCTCCTTAATTTTAACATCTTTATTCAACTGAAGCAACCTTCTAAGGGCGGCTACCCGCACCCTGAAAAACTCATCTAAATTATTGCTAAAAATTCCCAAAAACTTAACCCGTTCCAGCAGCGGCACATTCGCATCGGCGGCCTCCTGAAGCACCCTGGCATTAAACGCCAGCCAGCTGATTTCCCGATCATTTAATTCAAAATCGGCAGCCTTTATCTGATTTACTTTAGGCTTTGGTGGGGTTACT
>CANKVN010000129.1 GCA_947487055.1 Flavobacteriales bacterium | reverse complement strand
TTCAAAAAGCTGTTTAACAAGAGTGGTTTTTCCTACTTGCCTTGCGCCAAGGATGGTGACAATCGGGAAATCCCTCAAATCTTCCATTATAATTAGGTTTGCGCATCGTTTAAACATGAAACAAAATTATAAAATAACCAAGTAAAATCCAAATAAGATTTCTAATAAACATTAATATAAAAAGATTTATGGTGTCTTTTATACAGGATTTAGGGTTTGTTTACTTGGTTTTTAAAAGGAGGTGAATATCATTTCAATGCTGCTCCGAATGGTGTTTTACCAATCCGCCTCAAGGTCTTTATGCGCTGAATGGTTTTTGGTGGTTGAATTTTGTGCAGGTAATAAGCGTAATTTCTTTAACCCAATCGCGGGCAAACGATAGTACCTTTGTATGGAATTTTGAATACCAGAGACATTCTCCGGCAGTTTGGCCAAATTGGTCCGATGCTGGAACTGGAAACGGCCTTAAAAGGCCAAAAACAACCCATTTTCCTGGAGGGCGTGAGCGGATCCGGGCCGGCAGTTATATTGTCTGCCCATTACAGCAAGCATCCCGGTCCTACCCTGGTGGTGTTGCCCGACAAAGAGGAAGCCAATTATTTCAAAGCGGATCTTGAGGCATTGTTGCCGGGCGAGCATATTTTGTTTTTGCCCGACAGTTGTTTAAAGCCCTACAAGCTATCCACCGAGAATGCCATAGCTGCGCAGGAACGCATAGAAACCATTACTTCCTTGCGCAAAAACAACCAGCGAATTCTGGTAAGCTACACCGCTGCTATAGCGGAAATGGTGGTGGAGCAGCAGGTGTTGTCGCTGAATACGTTTGATATTGCCCGAAGGCAAACGCTGAGCCTTGATTTTCTGATGGATTTTCTACAGGAAAACGGTTTTGAGCGGGTAGATTTTGTTTTTGAACCAGGTACCTTCAGCATTCGTGGTGGTATTGTGGATTTATTTTCGTTTGCACACGAGCACCCTTTTCGCATAGAATTGGACGGAGATGAAATAGAGAGCATCCGCACGTTTGATGTAAACAGCCAGTTATCGCTGAAAGAAATGGACCATTTTAGTTTGGTTCCCAATGTGCATGACAGCCGTTTTGAAGAACACCGCACCCCGGTGTTTGATTACCTGGCAAAAGAAACAGTGGTATGGGGGACCGAACTCACATTGCAGGTTGAACAGTTGGGGACAGGTTGGGAACGTGCGCTGCAGGAGCATGCAACTGCTACCGATGCCGGTGCTGAATTTGTGCCGCCACATCCGAAAGACCGACTGCTTACACCTGGTCAGCTGGACAGGATATTGTCCCAATATCATTTGCTGCATGTTCATGGAACTGCTATAGGGAAGGTTATGCGAATTGGGTTTGAGCAGCAGCCACAGCCCATATTTAAGCGAAATTTTAGCTTGCTTACCGCGTGGTTAAAAGAGAATAAACAAGCCGGCATCAGTACCCTGATGTTTAGCGAAAACAACCGGCAGATTGAGCGGTTGCAGACCATATTGACGGATTTGAATGAGCAGGTTGATTTTTTACCAGTTTATCAGGGATTGAGCCAAGGTTTTACAGATACCGACGCCAAGCTGGCATTTGCTACGGAACACCAGTTGTTCGACAAATATTACCGGCCCAAATCCAGGCAGCGATACAGCGCAAACACATCGCTAAGCTTGCGGGAATTGAAAAACCTGAAGCCGGGAGATTATGTAACCCACATGGACCATGGGATTGGCAGGTTTGCCGGACTGGAAAAGATGGACATGAATGGGGTGACCCAGGAAGTGGTGCGTTTGGTATACCGCGACAATGATTTACTGTATGTATCGGTAAACAGCCTGCACAAAATAGCCAAATTTACGGGTAAAGACGGCACAGCGCCTTCCTTGCACAAATTGGGGAGCCCTGTTTGGGACAAACAAAAAAAGGCCACCAAAAAGAAGGTTAAAGACATTGCGCGTGAACTGATAGGCCTGTATGCCAGGCGCAAGGCGCAAAAGGGATTTGCGTTTGCCCCGGATAATTATTTACAACTGGAGCTGGAAGCCAGCTTTTTTTACGAAGACACCCCGGATCAGGCCAAGGCTACAGAAGATGTGAAGCGAGATATGGAGGGGGAGCAGCCCATGGATAGGCTTGTTTGCGGCGATGTGGGTTTTGGCAAAACAGAAGTGTGCATGCGTGCGGCCTTTAAAGCCGTTTGCGACAGCAAGCAGGTGGCTGTATTGGTGCCTACCACCATTCTTGCGCAGCAGCATTACCGCACTTTCCGCAAGCGTTTTTCCGGATTTCCGGTAACGGTGGAATACCTTAACCGCTTTAAATCGGCTAAGGAGCAAAAAGCCACGCTGGAAAAAGTAAAAGAAGGCAAGGTTGATGTTGTTATCGGGACGCACCGTTTATTGGGGCAAGATGTGGCATTCAAGGATTTGGGTCTGATGATTATTGATGAGGAGCAAAAGTTTGGCGTGGCTGCCAAGGAAAAACTGAAAGCGTTGAAGGTGAATGTTGATACGCTCACACTTACGGCAACACCCATACCAAGAACCCTGCATTTTTCGCTTATGGGGGCCCGTGATTTGAGTATTATCAATACGCCGCCACCCAACAGGCAGCCTGTGCATACAGAGCTTCACCCGTTTAACCGGGAAGTGATTGCCGAAGCGGTGCAACACGAGATTTCCCGTGGTGGGCAAATGTTTTTCATCCACAGCCGTGTGAAAGATATTTATGATGTGGCGGCCATGATAGAAGATTGTGCCCCGGGAGCCCGAGTATGTGTGGCGCACGGGCAAATGGATGGTTCCGAGCTGGAAGATGCCATGGTAAAATTTATTGAAGGCGATTATGACGTGCTGGTGGCAACCACGATTATTGAGAGTGGGCTGGATATTCCCAATGCCAATACCATCATCATCAACAATGCGCATATGTTTGGGTTAAGCGATTTGCACCAGATGCGCGGGAGGGTAGGGCGGAGCAATGTGAAGGCTTATTGCTATTTGCTTTCACCGCCGTTGAGTGTGCTGAGCGAAGATGCCCGCAAGCGGTTGCGTACCATTGAAGAGTTTACCGATCTGGGCAGTGGTTTTCAGGTTGCCATGCGCGATCTGGACATCCGCGGGGCCGGAAATATGCTGGGGGCTGAGCAGAGCGGTTTTATTTCCGAGATGGGGTTTGAGATGTACCACAAGATTCTGGACGAGGCTGTTCGCGAGCTAAAACACGATGAATTTGCCGGGTTGTTTGAAGAAGATGCGGTTGAAGATATCAGCAGTCGGGATTGCCAGGTAGAGGCCGACTTTGAAATGCTCATCCCAAGCCATTACGTGACCCAGGTTGCAGAAAGGCTGGCCCTGTATAGTGAGTTATCCTCCATTACATCAGAAATGCAACTGAAGGCATTTGCAGAGCAACTGCGCGATCGTTTTGGCAAGCTTCCCGATGCGGTTTTGGCATTGCTGGACACGGTTCGCCTAAAATGGGCCGGCAAGCAAACAGGTTTGGAGAAGATAACACTCAACGATGGTCGCATGCGCCTGTATTTTCCGGGTGATCCCCATGCAGCAGTTTACCAGAGCGAAGCATTTGTGAAAATGATGGGTTGGATAGCCTCGCAGCCGGGGAAATTTAGCATGAAACAAACCGACAAAGCCCTGATTGTGAATGTGAGCGGTGTTGGTAACGTATTTGAGGCGCTTTACGTGCTGGATGGATTGCAGGATGGTCGCAACAATTCCTAGTTCACAGGGATGGATATAGTCCTTTCATGCGTTAATGTCGTTGGTGTTAGCCAGTTATTGTATCCATTAACATTTCTCACATTGTAGTTTATTTTTATCTTTAAATTCTCGGTAGTTTTAATAGCTCCGGCTTTAAATATCAGTGTGTAGCCAATGTCGAGGTTTGTTGTGTATTGTTGAACCAGACATTGCTCGAATTTGGACCTGTGTTGTAGGTTCCGCCAACTT
>CANKVN010000128.1 GCA_947487055.1 Flavobacteriales bacterium | reverse complement strand
GGCAAGTGAATAAGGAAACATTCGTAACCCCAAGAATGCAGTTTAGCTGGGAACCCAACAAGCGCCACAATGGCTTTGTACCCGATAGCCTCAGAAAAAAAGACTATATCATCAAACTGGCTGCTGGAGGATATTTCCAGCAAGGTTTTTACCGTGAACTTCGCAATTTCAGCGGTGAACTCAATACGGCATTAAAAGCCCAGCGTGCATGTCATCTGGTAGGTGGCGTAGATCGGTTTGTGAACATGTGGAGCAGGAAATTCAAGTTTACCACTGAAGCCTATTACAAACAACTCAACAGGCTTGTTCCCTACCTGTACGACAACATCCGAGTAAGGTATTATGCAGAAAACAGCAGCCATGGCTATGCATGGGGTGTAGACAACCGCATCAACGGAGAATTCATTAAAGGCCTGGAGAGCTGGTTTACGTTAAGTATTTTACAAACAAAAGAAAAAATAACCTACCGGAATGCGGCAGGCAATCAGGTGGAGAGCAACTGGTTGCGCAGACCAACCGACCGAAGGGTGAATTTTGCAGCAGTGTTGCAGGATCAATTGCCCGGCAATCCTTCCTACAGGGTAAATCTCAACATGATTATTGGCACGGGAATGCCCTATTTCCTGGATGGGAACAGCCGCTACGCAAGCAAAACCAACACAGTTCCGCCATACAGGAGACTTGATATTGGGTTTAGCAAGGTGTTATTGAGCAATAACGATAAAGTAAGACCAAAAGGCTTCCTGTTAAAATCCATCAGGGAATCTTGGGTAAGTATTGAAATATTCAACATCCTCGGCATCAACAATGTGATATCCTACAACTGGGTGAAAGACATAGAGAACAATGTTTATGGTGTACCTGAATACCTTACCGGGAGGCGCTTAAACATTCGGTTCCGGATTGATTTTTAAATAAGAAAGGGGCGGAAAATTCCGCCCCTTTCTTTATTTCGATGCTGGGAATTATTTACCGGCAGCTTCCTGACATTCTTTGAGCTGCTGCTGCAGTGCTCCAAGCTGGGTTTTCAATCCATTAATTTCTGCCTGCAGGCCAGTTACCTTTTTAACCAGATCGGCGTTGGTGTTTTCCAGTTTGCTGTATGCATCCTGCAATTCATCCAGTGATTTTTGCCTGGCGGCAACCTCAGCATTCAGTTCAGCAATGGTGAGCTTCAGCTTGTCAATTTCCGCCTGGAGTTCTTTTTCTTTGCTGCCACTTCCACTGCAATCTTTCAATTTGGCTTCGCAATCTGCAAGCTTCTGTTTAAGCGCAGCCACATCCTTGGTGCAGGCTTTGTATTCATCCATCAGCGCATCATAGGCACCTGCCTTTTGGTCGTATTTGATTTTTAGCTGAGCAAGTTCTTCTTCACATGCCGAACAATCAGTGCCTTTGCCTTCACAATCTTTCAGTTTGGCTTCCAAATCAGCAACCTTCTTTTTGTATGTTTCCAGGTCAAGCAGGTATTGATCGCGCTGTTTTTTCACCGATGCCAGTTCTGCTTCAATTTCTGCATTGCGTTTCTTGGTAGCATCCAAATCAGATTTGCACTTGTTAAGCTCATCAGCATTGCCACAATTCTTAAGTTTGGCTTCCAGCTCGGCAATATACTTGACTTGTTTATCGCTGTTTGCCTTCAAGCCAATGATATCAGCCTCCAACTGCGCAATTTTATCCTTGTAAGGACCACAATCACCATTGTTCTTCAACAAGGCTTCCAGCTCGGCAATGCGCTTTTTATCTGCAGCACCGGCTTTCTGGCAGGCATCCAAATCAAGGAGTAACTGGGCATTCTTTTTGGTTTCAGCTTCAACTTTGACTTTCGCATCGATGAGTTCTTTTTGCAGGGCAGCGGTTTTCAATTTCTCATCAGCCAGTTGGGCTTCCAGTTGTTTCACCTTATTCAGGCAATCTGCATTGTTGCCGGAAGCACCCAGCTTGCAATTGGACAGATCCGCTTCCAAAACAGCAATCCGCTTTTTGCCATCGGCTACTTCTGCTTCCAACACGGAAACACGTTTTTTGGTGAGGTCAAGTTCTTTCTGCACAACATCGCATGCGGCATTTTTCTTGGCCAGATCGGCTGCAAGCCTTGCATTGCGGTCGCGCTCAACAACCAGCAAGGAATCGCGCGACTTTACTTGTTTGTCGCAGGGATTTACATTCAATTTCAGAACGGCTATTTCTTTCTTCAGTTTGTCGTTTTCTGCAAGCAAATCAGCGTTCTTTTTCTTAATGTCGTTGGTTTCCGCAGCAATCACGGCTTTTGTCTTGTTGCAGGCATCCAACTCCAGCTTAACCTTATTCAACTGGTCTTTGGCTTCGGCCAATTGCTGCTTTACAATGATGAGTTCATCCTGACAAGGCTTACAGTCTCCGGCCTTATTTTTCAATTCCAGTTCGCGTTTGCGCAAATCGGCTTCTTTGGCATTCAATTCGGCTTCCCTTTTTTTCAGGACTTCCTCTTTTTGCTTCAAATCAACATTTACCCCGGTGTTTCTATACTTAACAATGGTATCTGTTTTGCGGATGGTATCTCTTTTAACAATGGTGATGGTATCGCGCTTCCAGAACGAGTCGTTGCGCTGTGCGGTTTTAGCATTGTTTATTGAGTCGCGCACTTCTTTGGTTTTGTAATACAGCCAGCCGCAGGCCTGAATTTTCATCCTCACCCCGAAATAGACATTGGCTCCGGTAAATTCTCCTTTAGACGCGTATTTCATTAATCCTGAAAAATTGTCTGTTCCAATCGTAACCGGACCCAGACGGCCATATACACCTACATTCAAGGCTGTATAATCACGGGTAAAGGTTACCGGCATGCCCAGTTCGGCATGTTCGGATTCCCAGCGGGGAATGAAACTCAAGTAAGATGCACGCCTTACACCCCAGGCATAGTTGCCTTTCAGGCTATGTGTCCAGTTAATACCCAAGTGGAAATTACAGCTATACCTGCGATCGAATTGCATATTGAATGCAGCAGGCGTGGTGGTGATGAAATTATTGGCAACATCGGCGCCCAGGCTATCATAAAAACCATTGCTGATTTTCTCAAATCGGTCTTCTCCTGAAAACTGGTAAGTATTCAGCAAATTGCGGTTGATATTCCAGGTGGCTGAAGCATCCTTATAATTAACCATCCGGCTCTGGCCACCATACGCTATAAAACCCAAATCCGTTAGGCTTGCTCCAAGCCTCCATTTGTATTCATTCTCAGCCTCGTCATCACAATCAAACCAGGGATTGTTGAAACGCTTGCGGCCTTTGGAAGGGCGGTATTCGTAGGTGAAACCCAAATCTGTCCCCAAACCGGCGCCCTCCAGAAAATCGAACTTCATTCCTATAGGATTTCCCAGCGTGTTGGATGCGGTTCTGTCATTGGTGTGAAACCATGTAGACTGTAGGTTGTTGAACTGAACCTGGTTGTTGTTATTGAATGTGTAGCTACCTCCATTTACACCTAGGTGCGAAGCGCCAAATCCGAGCAGCAACTTACCCGTAAAACCCCACTTGGTAAAATGCGGTCCTTTGTCTCGGGTAACTCCGGCCAATGAAAAAAACCATTCCTGCCATTTATCAGTATTGGCAGAGAATTTTGGTAAATCATATTTTTTGCCCAACTCGGTAGCGTTTACACCATTGAATCCGTTGCCATTGCTATCCAAACCAAAGCGAAAAAGGTTACCCAGTTCTTTATTTAAACCGGTAACACTTAATCCGGCAACACCTTTGATACCAACCCCAAATGCCAGGCGGTTGTTGAGCCTCATTTGCATGGAGGGTCCATAGGTTTCATCGAGATAATACAGTTTCCAGTTATCGGTATTTTTATTCAGGGTTAACCAATCCTGGTTAAAATCCAGTTTCCCGGAAGCATTTTTGTATTTATTGGGATAAGTGCCTGCACCCAGCTGCCAAAGGCTAAACGGCGCTGAATAAGTAAGTGCGTTGTTGGTAAATCCAATACCTGCACCCCAAAAATTAACGTAAAGCCTGTTTTTGCTTG
>CANKVN010000127.1 GCA_947487055.1 Flavobacteriales bacterium | reverse complement strand
TACCTGGGTGCGCGCTCTTGAGTTCATTGCCGGTAACAGCGATTTGGTGCACCATTTCAACGGCCATTTGCTGCTTTATCAGCAGGGTGCAAAAAAAAACCATGCCCATGCTCCGCTGAAAACAGAAATTACCCGTGGCGAATACGACAGTGATTTTTCCAGATTGGATCTGTTGAACGACAATGGCAGCAAGCCACAGCGCGTGCATAGTGCGATCAATTATTTACCTGGTGTGCTGGGTACTGCCTATCCCAATGGCATCGGTACGTTCAGGCTCACACGGCAATTTGCATTCGTGGGTAATGATTTACACTATGGGCCAAGCAACCGCAAAACAACAGACCGCAGCTACATCAATGTTTTCTTTACCAATAAACCGCCCAGCAGGGAAACCCGTGAATTGATGCTGGGAACCAACGGCGTAAGTGCCATTGTGCCTCCGCTGAGCATTGCCCCAAACACCAAAAGCAAGCACAGCACAAGGTTTCAAATCGATGAAGATATTTCGTTGTTAACCATCAATCCGCACTTGCACTTGCTGGGTAAGCAGTTTACCGGATACGCCATAAAGCCCAATGGAGATACGGTTAAGCTCATTCGTATTCCCCGCTGGGATATCCGCTGGCAGTATTTTTATACCTTCAAACAACCTGTGCATTTGCCGGCAGGCACCTGGATTGTGGCAGAAGCTGAATTTGACAACACCTCTTCCAATCCAAACAACCCAAACAGGCCGCCCAAAAGGGTAGGAGAGCGCCTGGAGCTGGGTGGAGCCAGCATGCGGGCCACCGACGAAATGTTTCAGTTTATCCTCACTTACATGTTTTACCAAAAGGGAGATGAATCCATTTCGCTGGAACCACCGGCCAACTAAGCCGGAATCTGTTAACATTTAGCCACAAACTGTAAACTAAAATTTTATCTTTGTAACATGCTCTCACTAAAGCAGGTTCCAAACGAAGCCACAGTTGCAGATTTTCATGCAGTTGCAGCCCGTGTTTATGCTGGTGATGCGGCATACATACAACCCCTAACAGCAGATATTGAAGAGGTTTTTGACCGAGAAGCAAATCCGGCCTTTGAAGGCGGCGATATCATTCGTTGGGTGTTGTATGACCAAAGCAAGGCGATTGGGCGTGTTGCGGCGTTTTACCAAACCAAAAACAATGGCCAGCGCATGGGAGGCATGGGTTTTTTTGAGTGTATCGATCATCAGGATGCTGCGTTTACGTTATTTGATACCTGCAAGCAATGGCTTCAGGAACAAGGACTGAACTACATGGACGGTCCGGTGAATTTCGGTGATCGCGACAGCTTCTGGGGTTTGCTGGTTGAAATGAAATCTTATCCCAGTTACCGCGAAGCCTATCAGCCTGTCTATTACCGCAATTTGTTTGAATCGTATGGTTTTGAAAAAATGTTCGAGCAAAAAACCTATGATATCACAGATGATAAGTTCAACTACGAGCGTTTTAACAAATTGTCATCCCGGGTTATGGAGAATCCCAAATACCGGTTTAGCAACCTGGAATACAGCAAGCTGGACCAGTATGCGGATGATTTTGTGGAGATATACAACCAAGCCTGGAAGCACCATGAAGATTTTAAGCCGCTGACCAAAGCAGCCATGCTGCAGCGTTTAAAAAAGGTGAGGCCGGTGTTGCCGGAAAAATTTGCCGTTTTTGCCTATGCCGATAACAGGCCAATTGGGTTTTTTGTCAATATTCTGGAAGTGAATCAGGTATTTCGCCATTTTTCAGGCAAACTAACCTGGTGGAATATGCTGCGTTTTCTGTGGTTGCGCAAAAAAATCAATAAATCCAGGGGGATTGTTTTTGGGGTTATTCCGGATTTTCAAAATCTTGGAATAGAAACCGGAATGATCATGAAGGTCAACCGACACCTAAGACAAAATCCGCGCATACAGGTGGCTGAACTTGCATGGATAGGGGATTTTAACCCGAAAATGATAAGCATGCTGGAGTCTTTGGGGGCTTATACCACCAAGATTCACTACACATATAGGAAAATATTTTAAAAAAGGTTTGACAAAGCCCAAGTCAATCCCTACTTTTGCAGTCCCAAAAAACGGGACGATTCCGTAGCTCAGTTGGTAGAGCAATACACTTTTAATGTATGGGTCCTGGGTTCGAGTCCCAGCGGGATCACAAAGCGGCTGAAAAGCCGCTTTTTTTTTAATCAATTACATAAATCGTTTAAAGCTACCATCATCAAGGGCTGCTCAACCCTTTACCTTTCTATATCAATATCATATTTATCCAACAGCCCTGAAATGCCCAAAACAGAGAACCTGGCTTTTTTGATTCGGTTCTTTTCCGGATCTATGGAATAATGATAGGAAGTTCTGAAATCGGCTTTTTCAAGCATTGTTTGGTCAAAAATAGCCCGGGCCAGGTTGCAGTTGTCGAATATGCAACTTGTCAGGTCGGCTTCTGCAAAATCGGTTTCCTGCAATTGTGAATGTTTGAATACCGTCTTTTTGATTTTGGTTTTGTAAAACGAAGAATGGTCGAGCAGGCAGTTGTCAAAAGAAAAAGAAAGTCCAAATTCGGTGCAGGCATTAAAGCGCATTCCCAGCATTTTGCAGTTGATGAATTTTACGTCCCGAAAGGCTGTTTTGTGGAGTTTGGCCAAACTTAAATTGCAACCATTAAACGTGCAATCAATAAAACTGAATTCGGATAAGTCGCCATCGGCAACGTTGCATCCATTGAAAATACAGCTTTCGTATTCGCCTTTTACCAGGGTGTCGTTTTGGTTGAATGTCTGGTCCTGTATGTAAATTTCCTGCATGGGTTTTCGCTGTTGTTTGGTTCTGTAACCGGATTTGCTTGCAAGCGCCATAAATCGCCATTGGGGGTATTCATGTGTGCCGAAGCATGGTTTTTTATTCGACCCAAATATATGGGTTAACCAATTTATTTCACAAAGAAACCAATGGAAAATTCGGTTTTTAGGGTTCCTGTATAGATGGTCCTAAGTTGTATTGACAAGCAATGGAAAAGCAGGGAAGGCCCCTGCCCGGCAGCAGGAGATAATTCAGGCCAATATCTGCACCATTGGATTATCTTTGTGCTAACAAGTTTCACCAATGGAGGCTTGTATTAAGGAATGGTATTGAGAAATAAATGGTTTTACGCAGTGGTGGTTATTGCCCTACTGCTGCTCATAAAGTGGAAGTTTTTTCCGGGAAACAGTTCCCAACAGCAAGGCAAACCGCCACAAGGAGCGGTGCGGGTGAATGCTACTCTGGTTGCAGAAACTGAATTTGCCGATGAGGTAAGGGTTTCGGGAACGGTAATGCCTGCAGAAACAGTGGTGTTGCAGCCCGAGGTTTCAGGAAAAGTAACCGAGATTCTGTTCAAAGAGGGTGCTTTGGTTTCCAAAGGACAGTTGCTGGTGAAACTAAACAATGCAGATTTGCTGGCCCAGCGCAGGAAACTTACTGCACAGGCCAGGCATGCACAGTTGGAACTTGAACGAAACAAGCAGTTGTGGAATGCGCGTGCCTTGGCCCAGGACGTGTATGATGCAGCCGTGTTACAAGCGGAATCCATAGCTGCAGAACTCGAAATGAATGCAGCCTTGCTGGATAAAACCGAGATAAGGGCACCGTTTTCGGGTAAAATAGGCAACAGAAACATCAGCCCGGGAGCCATGGTGGCGCCTTCTACGGCCATTGCAACACTGTACCAGACCCAATCCCTGAAAATGCAGTTTTTTTTACCAACCGGATTCCGGCGCGGCGTTTCGGAAAACAGCTTGGTGGAAGTGGTAACGCCTACCGGCAATATTCTGAAAGCCATTATTTACAGCATGGAGCCGTCTTCGGATCCTGCGGTTGGCACCGTGGCGGTAAAAGCACAATTCACCAACCCACAGGGTGGTGTAATGCCCGGCGATTTTGTAGATGTGGTGGTGAAAAAAGTGGCGGTAAACAATGCCATCCGTATTCCCACTGCTTGCATGATGCCCGTTCTTAAAGGGAACAGGGTTTTTGTAATCGAAAAAGGAATGGCCGTTCCACGCGATGTGGTAACCGGTGTCCGCAACGATAGTTCGGTACTGATTGTATCCGGTTTGGCCAAAGGAGATTCCCTGATTACAGGTGGATTGATGTTTGTGAAACCGG
>CANKVN010000126.1 GCA_947487055.1 Flavobacteriales bacterium | reverse complement strand
AAAAGCCAAAACCATTGAGAAATATTTGGGCGCAGGATTTACTGTTAAGTCCAGTATGGGCCATATACGCGATTTGGGCAAAGGAGATAAAGCCATTGACATTAGCAATGGTTTCAAGCCCAAATATGAAATAGATCCCGGTAAAAAAGAAATGGTCAAGGAGCTGAAGAAACTCGCTTCAGCTTCCGACATTGTATGGCTGGCAACGGACGAAGACCGCGAAGGGGAAGCCATTAGCTGGCATTTATTCGATGCACTTGGCCTGCAGGAAGAAAATACCAAAAGGATTGTTTTTAACGAAATTACAAAACCGGCAATTTTAAAAGCCATCGAAAATCCACGTACCATAGACAAGTACCTGGTGGATGCCCAGCAAGCAAGAAGGATACTCGATCGCCTGGTGGGTTTCGAATTGTCTCCCTTGCTTTGGAACCGCATTAGTGCTGGTTTATCGGCAGGCCGTGTTCAATCGGTTGCCGTAAGGTTAATCGTAGAGCGTGAACGAGAAATCAATGCATTCGAAAGCAGTTCTGAGTTTAGGGTTTCGGCTGTTTTTGTAACCGCAGAAGGCAAAATTCTTAAGGCAGATTGCTCTAAAAAGTTCATTGGAGAAGCAGAAGCGACCGCTTTTTTAGAACAAATAAAACAAGCAGAATTTACGGTTTTAGGCACAGAAGTGAAACCCGCGCACCGCAATCCGGCACCGCCTTTCACCACAAGTACGCTGCAGCAGGAAGCATCCCGTAAACTGGGTTATGACGTTTCCCGGACCATGCAAATAGCCCAAAGGCTTTACGAGAATGGGCATATTACCTATATGCGTACCGATAGCGAAAACCTGAGCCAGTT
Source organism: Flavobacteriales bacterium (assembly GCA_947487055.1). Taxonomy (GTDB): domain Bacteria; phylum Bacteroidota; class Bacteroidia; order NS11-12g; family UBA955; genus RGEC01. Next base: position 3,466 of record CANKVN010000126.1, on the reverse strand, counting down.
TGCCATTCATGCTGCCAAAGATCAGATTTTGGCCATGTTTGGGGCAGAATACAGCAAACCCCGCAATTTCTCCACCAAAAACGAAAATGCACAGGAGGCCCACGAAGCCATTCGTCCTACCTATTTTGATAAAACAGCTGCAGGGGATGATCCTCAGCAAAAAAAGCTGTATGACCTAATCTGGAAAAGGTCTGTAGCCTCCCAGATGCAAAGAGCCGAGTTGGAAAAAACCACCATTTCCATTGGCAATAACAACAATTCTGAAAAATTTCTGGCAGAAGGCGAAGTGATTAAATTCGATGGCTTTCTGAAATTATACCTGGAAAGCACTGATGATGACGATGAACAGGAACAGGAAGGAATGCTGCCCAAAGTGAATGAAGGTGAAAACCTTTCTTACACCACCATTGCAGCAACTCAGAAGTTCAGCCGTCCCGCCCCAAGATACACAGAGGCAAGCCTTGTTAAAAAACTGGAAGAACTCGGCATTGGCCGCCCTTCTACCTACGCACCAACCATTTCCACCATCCAAAAAAGGGGATATGTTGTGTCCGAAAGCAGGGAAGGAAAGACCCGGAAATTTATTACAGTAACCGTTACCAAGGGCGTACTCCAAAGATCTGAAAAAACAGAAAACTATGGTGCCGAAAAGAAAAAACTGTTTCCTACCGATATCGGAATGCTGGTCACTGATTTTCTGCTCGGACATTTCAAGCAGGTAATGGATTATGGCTTTACCGCCTCGGTAGAAAAAGAATTCGATGAAATAGCCAATGGTAAACTGGGTTGGCAGGAAATGCTTGGTGAGTTTTACCATCCATTCCACGAAGTGGTATTGCAAACCCGCGAAACAGCAGCCAGGGTTACCGGTGAACGTGTTTTAGGCACAGATCCTGCCAGTGGAAGAGCGGTACTGGTTCGCCTTGGCCGTTTTGGTCCCTTGGTGCAAATTGGTGCAAGAGATGATGGGCAGGAACAAAAGTATGCCAGCCTAAGACCCGGACAAAGCCTGGAAACCATAAGCCTCGAGGAAGCACTTAAATTGTTTGAATTGCCCAAGAAAATGAGTTTGAGCAATGGTGCAGAAATTATCCTCGGTGTTGGCCGCTTTGGTCCCTACATGAAAGTGGGTGAAAAATACCATAGCATTCCAAAAGGTACAGATCTGCTTGCCATTTCAGAAGATGAAGCCGAAGCAATGCTTCAGGCGATTAATTCAGCACCCCAGTTCCCTATAGAAATTGGCACCTACGAAGGTGAAAATTTGCTTGTCAACAAAGGCAGGTTTGGTCCATATGTGAAATTTGGAAACCTGTTTATTAGCCTTCCCAAAGGAGCCGATCCGCTCACATTCACGAGGGAAGAGGCCATTCCGCTGATTATCGCTAAGCTGGAAACAGAAAAGCAAAATACACTCAAAACCTTCGAGGAAGATAAAACATTGCAAATCCTCAATGGTAAATATGGACCTTACATCAGTTTTGGTAAAAAGAACGCACCCATACCCAAAGGCAAAAAACCAGAGGAAATAACCTTTGACGAGGCCATGCAATTGGTGAAAGAAGCCCCGGCCAAAAAGCCTGCTGCACGAAAAAAGAAATAAGGTTTTATTGCCTTTTTTTCAAGTTAATTGATTTGCAATTTCACATCAGATTTTGTATTTTTGATTATTTAGCACCGTGATTCCAGAACGCGAACTGAAAGCCATGTTGTACCTGCTCGATGATACCGATGAGCAGGTGGTAAATACTGTGGCCGGTCGCTTGCTCTCGGAAGGTACAGGAATTGTGCCCTTGCTGGAGCAATATTGGGTATCAAATCACGATCCGCTCAGGGCCGGTCGCATAGAAAATATTATTCGCACCATTCAGTCTCAGAGCCTGTCAGCGGAGTTTCAGCAGTGGTTGAAATCCGATCAGAAGGACCTACTTCAGGCCTGTATCCTGGTTAGTAAAATCCATTATCCGGGTTTGGATGAATCTGTTATCCATAATTTCATAGAAAAACTGCGCCTGGATGCATGGATGGCCCTCTACAATGCACCCCATCCGCAAGACAAAATCAATATCCTAAACCATTTGCTATTCGACAGGTATGGTTTTAAAGGCAATTCCGAAAATTACCACAATCCCGATAATTCACTGATCAACAGGGTTATTGAGTCCCGCTCAGGAAACCCCATTTCACTCTGTAATCTATACACCATTTTGGCCCAGCGGTTGGGCATTCCTGTCTTCGGGGTAAACCTTCCGCAACACTTCGTTTTGGCCTACTGCGACGATAAAGTAGAACACAAAGTAGTGCCATTTCAACCTCCTGCTCAGATGAATCGCGACGATTTTGGTTCGATAATCTTTTATATCAACCCATTTAGCAAGGGACAAATATTTCTGAAGAAGAATATTCGCGATTTTTTAGACGTTATTAAAGTGGAACCAAGAGCCTCTTTTTTTGATGCCTGCAATAACCTGGAAGTCATGCAGCGAATGCTTAGAAACCTTCATTATTCCTACGAAAAAGCAGGAGAAAACGACCGTAAAGAAATGGTAAATACCTACATGAAAATGATGGGTATGTTGGACAATTCAGAAGAATAATACTGGCCTTGAAAGGCCCTTTTGGAAAGGATAGCTTTTCAAATTTGCAGATACCCATAAAAAAGACGATTTTTGCAGTTCTATTTTATGGCAGAAAAACCAATCCTGATGCCCAAAATGGGCGAAAGTATCGCCGAAGCAACCATCATACGTTGGTTGAAAAATGAAGGTGATAAGGTTGAAAAAGACGAGCCCATTGTTGAAATCGCTACCGATAAGGTTGATAGCGAGATTCCTAGCACTGAAGCCGGTATTTTGGTGAAACAGTTGTACAAGGACGGCGATGTGGTAAAAGTGGGTGAACCTGTTGCCATGATTGCAACCGATGCAGCTGCAGCCAAGCCCGCTGCCCCTGCGCCGGTAGTTCCTGCCAGTCCGGTTGCCGAAGTGCAAAAAACAGTTGAGGCTGCAATCAAACAGGCAACCCCGGAAACACCTGCTGCAACAGCCATTTCAGGTGATCGTTTCTATTCTCCGCTAGTGATGAATATTGCCCGTACCGAAGGCATTAGCATGGAAGAGCTGGATAGGATACCGGGTACCGGAAAAGAAGGCCGCGTTACCAAGTCAGATATATTAAACCATGTTCAAAACCGCGGTGCGGTATCCAACTCAGCCCCCGCAATGGCCGCAGCTCCCGTGGTTTCAACACCAGCACCGGAAGCACCAAAGCCTGCAGCAGTTCCCATGAACGCTGGTGATGAAATAATAGAAATGGACCGCGTTCGCAAACTGATTGCAGACCACATGGTGATGAGCAAACGCACCAGTCCGCATGTTACCAGTTTCGTTGAAGCAGATGTTACCAACCTGGTGAATTGGAGGAATAAGGTTAAAGACTGTTTCAAAAAACGCGAAGGGGAAAACAT
>CANKVN010000125.1 GCA_947487055.1 Flavobacteriales bacterium | reverse complement strand
TACCGCATTAAACACCAAACACCCTGGCACCACGCTACCTTGAACTGGGTAGATGGCAGTGGCAGTGGTGATGGACATACAGAACCGGCCAATACAAACATTGCCAGCAGCAATGACAATGGCGCCGGTGGAGCAAATGGTGTTTTTATTTACCGCAGCACGCCCATGGCGCAAGGAAGTGTAAATTATACCAGTGTAAAACTTCGATGGAACTATGGCGTAGACGGGGTTTCTGACACCGACAAGGTAGAGGCTTGCGTGCTCGGGGTAGAAATGGTTTATGTGCCCGAGGGCAAATTTGTATTGGGCAGCGGCGGAGCGAAAACGGCGCTTTTTTCAACTTCCCGTCCACCATCGATACCTATGAAATTTCCAGTGAAAATGCCATCCCTGTAGACACCTTCACCGGGAATTTGTACTACACAACATCAGGAGATCAGCAAGGTCCTATCCCGGCAGCATATCCAAAAGGATACCAGGCCTATTACTGCATGAAGTATGAACTCAGCCAGGCCCAGTATGTTGCTTTTTTAAACAAACTCACCAACAGGCAGGCCTCCTTCAGGATTTCCCTCTCTTCTACTTTGAGAAATGGCATTACCGGCACCGCAGGCAGTTTCAGCACGAGCTTGCCTTTCGTAGCATGCAATTTCCTCGACTGGGCGGATTTAACCGCATATCTTGATTGGGCTGCATTGCGCCCCATGAGCGAGTTTGAATATGAAAAATCCGCCCGCGGAAACCTTAGTCCCGTGGTTCATGAATATGCATGGGGAACCACGGGCATTACCGGAGCAACCGGCATTTCCAATCCTGGGTTGAACAACGAAACCCCTTCCAATACAGGCGCCAATTGCGCCTACGGCAATGTTGCCGGAGTGCAGGGCCCCTTGCGTGGCGGATGCTTCGGGCAAGGCATCAACACCCGTGCGGCCACCGGTGCCGGCTATTATGGCATTATGGAACTAAGCGGAAATCTATTTGAGCGCATCGTTTCCATTGGTGGCACCATTGGCCGTGGCTTCGACGGCCAAAACGGCGATGGCGAAATCAATAGCGTGGGTGATGCCGATGTGTTCAACTGGCCCGGCAGGGGCGGTGGAGGTGCCGGTTTCCGCGGCGGAAACTGGAACCGTGCCGCCGTTTACCAGCGTGTATCCGATCGTTTTTACTCCAACAACACCAATGGCGACCGCAGTGGCGACTTCGGTGGCCGTGGTTGCAGAACTGCTCCCTAAACCTTTTAATCCATTCTTTTCATGAAAAACATTTTAATCAAGCCTATATCAGGCCATAAAAACTGGCGTATTTATGCCATCATAACTTCCATAAAAGCAGGAATTTTAATTCTGGTGCTTGCCCTATACACCATGCGCACCCATGCCCAAATATATGCTGTAGGCAATGATGACGGCTTTTCTTTCAGCTGCGCAGGTTCTGCTGGCGGCGAACTGTTTTTACCCATTGTATGGGGCAGCTTTTCGGCAACCTGCAAACCCGGAAAGATTGTTCTGCACTGGTCTGCCAGCACAAATTCCCAGCATCATTTTTTTGCTATAGAAAGAAGCCGCGATGGAAAAATATTTTTCGAATTACAACGGATAGATGCCAATACCTTTGATGAAGCTCCTTCGGAGTATTTGTTTATCGATTCATTCCCCTTGCGCAGCAGCGCCTATTACCGAATTTCACAGGCCGATGTCGGTGGCGAAAAACACCATTCCAACACCGTAGTTTCTGCGTGTAAATCCAATTACCGATGCCAGATGCACCCCAATCCGGGTTTTGGAAAATTCACCTTATTTATGCCTGAAGAAACAGGTTCCGCCCAAATTACAGACATTGCCGGAAGGGTTGTACACACCACACACCTATTGCAGGGCCAAAACAATATCCTTCTCGAAGACCAGCCACCTGGTGTTTACCTGGCACACATCACCCACGGTGAAACCACCACAACCCAAAGGCTGCTGCTGGAGCGGTAATTTTCTTTTGACGGGTACAAAATAATGCTGAAATGGGAATGGCATTATCCTATTCTTGGTTCCATTACCGGGCCGGCCCGGTAATGGAACCAAGAATTTTCATAAACTTTAAATACCAATAATAATTTTGAATTTAAAACACATTAAATAATATTTGCAGTCAAAAATCTGATTCAAATCATTGAAAAATATTATTTTTTTAGCCACCTTAATTTGGTCAATTAGCATTAATGCGCAAAATTCAGGGATAGACCCTACAGATCTCAGAATTTCCCTGGCCTGGGACTATGGTGGTGAAGTTTGTAAAAAATGCTACAATGGCAATATTTCTAAAAGCAGAAAATGCGACAATTGCAATGGCAAAGGACAAATAAATTTCGCTGAAAGCTGCAATATATGCAATGGAAAGCCAGGTGCTTGCAAAGAAAAAGAAGATTGCAAAGGCGATTGCCATCAATGCGCAGGAGACGGAGAAACACTTGGGGATGGAATTAAATCAAAATGTCCGGAATGCAGCGGCTCTGGCAATTGTGTGCATTGCCGAGGCCAAGGTCATTTATGGGGCCGCGACTGTAAGTTTTGCGATGGAAATGGGAAATGTCATGCAGCCAATAATTGCTATGGTTCAGGTTATCTTTTAAAATATCCGAGTATAAAATGCAGCCCTTGCAAGGGCACCGGGAAATGCCTGAACAGGTATCCTTCCAATGATTACAAATGCCATGGAACAGGTGAAATACATTTCACAGTTCAAAAAAATCCTAACATAACACAAGCGGATAAAGATGAATTAGCAGCCTATATAGTTCAGGCAAAATTAGAAGAGGATGCACTCGAGCAAAAAAGAAAAGAGGAAGCAGAACTTAAAGCAAAAGAAGCAGCTTTAAAGATAGAGAAAGTTAAGATGGCTGAAGCAGAAAGCCTTAATCAATCAGGCAATCAGTTCTTTAATCAAAACAAATTTGATGAGGCATTAAATTATTATAATCAATCATTAAACGTATTTCCAAGCAATGATGTTCGATTAAAAAAACAGAGGGTATTAAATATCCTGGACAGCATAAAGACACTTGGGAATTATGAATTTAACTACCTTGATTTTCCAAAAACCGGCATTGCTGATTTTCAAAAAAACTACAAAAACCAAATCTTTAATTACTATAGTGGACCATCAGCCACTTGCAAAGTCATTTTTTCCAGCAATGGGAAAGGCAAACTGGGGTTGAGCCTGGAAGGTATTGGAAACAAAAAACTATCCGACAGCATCATTGCAAAACCATTTCAATACCCAAAACCAGCAGCCAGATACGGATATTATGTGAACGCAAAAACCACCTTTGAATACAAAATAAAAACAGAAACAAAACCGCTAATTGTTGCCGTCAAGGACAAAAAAATGTCTGTACACAGAGAAACTTACAACACAGCGATTTTAAAAAATCAACTCCCCGATTCTAATGATGGCAAATACCAGTTCAATGTTGGCACCATCAGCATAGATAGCATTACCAAAGAGATGCTGCCTCAATTTGTTTCATACAAATCCTATGGCGGCCCTGGCATGGCGCTCTTTTCGGTATTGGTTCCCGGACTGGGCAAGTCTATAATCACACGGTCACCAAAAGGCATTGGAACATTATTATGCACAGGAGGCTTTGCTGCTGCAGGATTCTATTTAAAAAACAAGGCCGATGCAAACTACAACCTGTACATGAAAGCTCAAACCCAGACAGACATGGATTCCTATTATGATAAGTATAAAAACAATATGGTTGGAATGAAACTTTGCATAGGCACAGCAGCGGCCATTTGGCTAATGGATATATATACGGTTTACCATCAAGGAAAATATAACCAATACAAGGAAAGAAAACTAACCCCCTCTTTTTCGGTAAACAACAACCAAAAGTCTTTCAACATTGCCATTTCAATCAAATAAGCAACATGGTAAAATACCTTATCCCTTTATTCCTTTGCGCTACCTTTTCAAATTGCAATAAGGAACGATTAAACAAATATGATATCAATGCCAAAAATGGTGCAGCAGATACCAGAATTGACGTGCAGGATTTCAAAGTCATTAAAGATGACAATGGCAACGGCGTGATTAATGCTAATGAAACTGCTTACATACAGATTTTTCTAAAAAATGAAGGACCTGCTTATGCATCTGAAGTTTCCGTTTCATGCATCCCTGAAAACGCACAATCCATTTGGACTGGCATTAATAACAATATACAAGTTGGCGGAACCTACAACACAGGTCCAAATTCGAGCAATGTGCTGGTTCAACAATACACAACAAACCTCGACATTGGCTACACACTGATATTTAAAGCCGGAGCTATTAAAACTACCGAGAATTTAAAGATAAAAATAAACTACAATGTGAGAAATGTTAATGGATAC
>CANKVN010000124.1 GCA_947487055.1 Flavobacteriales bacterium | reverse complement strand
ACCCAAAGGCTATGCCACACTGGTTGCCCAATTGATTGCCACGGAAACCGGGTTGCCATTTGTTACTGCGCCCAATAAATTTGAAGCACTGGCAGCGCATGATGCCATGGTAGAACTTCACGGAGCTTTGAAAAGAGCAGCAGTGAGCTGTTTTAAAATAGCCAACGATATACGCATGATTAGCAGCGGCCCACGCAGTGGTATCGGTGAAATAAACATACCAGAAAACGAGCCTGGCAGCAGCATTATGCCCGGAAAAGTAAATCCTACACAACCCGAAGCACTAACCATGGTTTGTGCACAAATTCTGGGCAATGATGTAGCGGTTTCGTTTGCCGGAACACAAGGTCATTTTGAACTCAATGTATTTAAACCGGTGATTGCGGCAAACCTGCTTCAAAGTGCGCGTTTGCTTGGACAGGCATGCCTCAGTTTCGACAGCCATTGCGCACAGGGCATAGAACCCAACCACGACAGGATTGCCCAACTGGTGGACCAAAGCCTGATGCTGGTGACTGCATTGAATACGCATATCGGATATGAAAATGCAGCCAAAATTGCTAAAAAAGCGCATAAAGAGAACAAAACACTTCGTGAAGCCGCAGTGGAGTTGGGACTACTAACCAACGAACAGTTCAACGAATGGGTGAGACCGGAGAAAATGGTTGGTAACCCCGACGAAACCATCAAATAACAATTCCAGCAATCCCATGAGGAATATCCAGATCATGGGCATCTTAAATGCCACCCCTGATTCTTTTTACAGCGGTAGCAGAATAAACCTGCAGATGGTTGCAGATGCAGCCGGCATTATGATAGGGCAAGGTGCAGCCATATTGGATATTGGCGGGCAAAGCACAAGGCCGGGTGCAATAGCCATTACGGCGGCAGAAGAAATGGACAGAATGTTGCCGGTGTTGCAAGCTGTAAAGCAACATTTTCCGGATATTTCCATCAGTGTAGACACCTGGTATGCTTCCGTAGCTGAGCAAGCCATAAGGATTGGGGCAAACATCATCAACGATATTTCTGCGGGCGACGACGACGAAAGTATGCTGGACCTTGTAGCTGCGCACAATGTTGGCTATGTGGCCATGCACAAGCAAGGGAAACCTTCTACCATGCAACAAAACCCTGTGTATAATGATGTGGTGGCAGATGTTTTGGACTACTTCTCCCGAAAGGCAGAACAGTTTTACAACAAAGGAATAAGCAACTGGTTCATTGATCCCGGTTTTGGATTTGGGAAAAATACAGCGCACAACTTTGCATTGCTAAGAAACCTGAAGCAATTTGCCACCTTCAACAGGCCCATTTTGGTAGGTATTTCCAGAAAAGGAATGGTTTGGAGAACATTGGACAGCACACCAGAACAAGCGTTAAACGGAACAACGGCATTGCACATGGCTGCATTGATCAATGGGGCCAACATACTCAGGGTGCACGATGTGAAAGAAGCCCAAGAGTGTATAACCTTATATCATGAATTGTATGGACACGGATAATGGAATATTTCAATCCTATTTGCTTTCCTTACCTGAAGACAGGTTGGAAACCTTATCGCTGCTTATTGACACAATAACGCAAAACCTCCCGCATGATTTTGAACCCTGCATTCAATACAAAATGCCATCCTGGGTAGTGCCACACCATATTTATCCATCAGGTTACCATTGCGACCCAAAAACGCCGCTGCCTTTTATCAGCATTGCATCACAAAAAAATCATATTGCGCTTTACCACATGGGGATTTACGTCAACCAACCCCTTCTTGATTGGTTTGAAAATGCAATAATCACGGAAACCGGCAAGAAACCGGACATGGGTAAAAGTTGTATTCGTTTCCAACCGAATAAGCCATTACCATTGGCCATCATTGGCGAATTGTGCACCAAAATGCAAACACTGGAATGGATTGCACTTTATGAGGAGAAATTAAAGAAATAAACTTTCGGGGTTTTAAACCCGTCACCCACATTCCCGGATTTATTATACCTTTGCTATATGGGAACCATCATTGCACCCTCCGTGCTATCGGCAGATTTCGGCAACTTGCAACGCGATTGCGAAATGATCAACAACAGTGAAGCCGGCTGGTTTCATGTGGATGTGATGGATGGCGTTTTTGTGCCCAATATTTCATTTGGTTTTCCGGTGATGAACGTACTGAAAAAACATGCCAAAAAAACCCTGGATGTGCACCTGATGATCGTGGATCCGGACCGTTATATACAGCGGTTTGCAGAACATGGAGCCAATATATTAACTGTGCATTATGAAGCATGCACCCATTTGCACAGAAGCATTGCTGAAATCAAAAAACATGGTATGAAAGCCGGTGTAGCGCTGAATCCCCACACCCCTGTTTCCATGTTGGAAGACATTATTGCGGATTGTGACCTGGCACTGGTGATGAGTGTTAACCCCGGATTTGGCGGACAGGCATTTATCCAAAATACCTACCGAAAAGTTCATGCATTGAAAGACCTCATCCTTCAGAAGAACGCCAACACCCTTATAGAAGTTGATGGTGGGGTTTCAGAACACAATGCATCGGAACTGGCGCGTGCGGGGGCAGATGTTTTGGTAGCCGGAAATGCTGTTTTTGCAACTTCCTACCCTATCGACACTATAGCGGCGCTTCATAAAACAGCCAATTCTTAAAAGAATTTCACTTTTTTTTCGTTCATCATTCAGTGCTGAAAAAATCTTGCCTTGTTCTACTGTTTATCCTTTGGGGTCAGTTGCACGCGCAAACACCAGCTTTCAGCGCAACGGTTAGGTTAAAAAATGGGGAACCCGGGGCTTCGATTATCATTAAAAACAGCGCCAATGAAACCCTGGCGGAAACCGACGATAACGGTAATTTCACCATCCCGTTAACACCCATAATATTTGGTTATCGCGGAACACAGAGGATATTTGGTTACCGCTTGCCAAAAGATTGGCCAAGCCAAATTGAGAGGATAATTTATGAAGGCACAGGACTGGATTATCTCCCCCAAATCAACATTCAAAGCCGGGAGGAATACACCCCATTTCTGGAGGAAATAAGGCCACGCGATTTACGCACCAACCCTACAACAGGTGGAATTGAATCCATCATCAAAACACTTGGTGCCAACAGCAACAGCGAATTGACATCACAATACAGCGTAAGGGGCGGCAATTACGACGAAAACCTGATTTATGTAAACGATATTGAAATTTACCGTCCGCAGCTAATGAGCAATGGACAACAGGAAGGATTGAGTTTTATCAACCCGGACATGGTGAAAACCCTGAAGTTTAGCGCAGGCGGTTTTGATGCCCAGTATGGCGACAAAATGAGCAGTGTATTGGATGTGGAATATGTGCAGCCAACTTCTTTTGCGGTATCTGCAAGTGCAGGAATTTTGTTAAACAGCTTTTCTGTGGAAGGCAGGTCCAAAAAAGTATCCGGCATTTTGGGTGTGAGGCATTACAGCAACTCGCTCCTCACCCGCAGTTTAGACGTTTCCGGGGCTTATCGCATGAATTTCGCGGATGCACAAACCTTAATCACCGTAAAGCTTTGGAAACGGTGGAAAGCGGAATTTTTGGGTAATGTGGCGCTTAACCGTTATCGCTTGCAGCCAGAGAGCAGAAGAACAGAATTTGGAACCATCTCGCAGGCCTACCAATTGGATGTGGGCATGGCCGGAGCCGAGCAAATGAATTACGATTATGCCATGGGCGCCCTGACATTGAAATTCAACATTGATGCCGGTAAAGAGCTTAAATGGATATTCAGCGCCACCGGCACATCGGAGCAGGAAAATTTTGATATCGAAGGTGCTTATCAACTAAGTTTACTGGATAGGGACATGGGCAGCAAAACCTACGGAAAACCCTTGAAAACACTGGGTTTTGGTTACTTCCTGGATCATGGCCGCAACCGAATGCAAAGCCGCATCCTGAATTTTTCGCACATCGGAACCTTCACCAAACCCGATAAACGCAGAACGCTGAAATATGGTATTCGCCTAAATCATGAGCAAATATCTGACCGGTACAAAGAATGGCGATACAACGACAGTGCCAATTACAATATTCCCCCTTTTGGCTTTGCAACCGACAGCATCATTCTGGACGATCAGGTAAATGCCAGGAACCAATTAAACAGTTTCAGGCTACAGGCTTATGTTCAGGAAAAATGGCGCCTCAGCAAAAGCAGGGCAATGTGGTTGAATTTCGGGCTTAGGGGCCAATGGTGGCAAGTGAATAAGGAAACATTCGTAACCCCAAGAATGCAGTTTAGCTGGGAACCCAACAAGCGCCACAATGGCTTTGTACCCGATAGCCTCAGAAAAAAAGACTATATCATCAAACTGGCTGCAGGAGGTTATTTCCAGCAAGGTTTTTACCGTGAACTTCGCAATTTCAGCGGTGAACTCAATACGGCATTAAAAGCCCAGCGTGCATGGCACCTGGTAGGTGGCGTAGATCGGTTTGTGAACATGTGGAGCAGGAAATTCAAGTTTACCACTGAAGCCT
>CANKVN010000123.1 GCA_947487055.1 Flavobacteriales bacterium | reverse complement strand
CTTAAGCTTTCCCATGGTGGTTATGAAAGGTATTCCAAAATGGCATCCCGCATTTTCAAAGCCGAATGTCCGTCGCCATAGGCACCTTCGTTGTAAGCCCCGGGCTGCACTTGTAATGCCTGCTTAATTTCACTTAAATGATCAAATACCAGCACATTCCATTGATTTTCCAGTGTTTCAATCCACTCGGTTTCCGGCCTCAAGGTTACGCAGGGCTTTTTCAGAAACCATGCTTCTTTTTGCAAGCCACCGCTATCGGTGATAATTCGGTTTGCGTGTACCATATAACCCAGGTTATCAAAATAACTTTGGGGAGGAATCACATGTATATTTTTGAATTCAGCAATATAAATATGGTGTTTCTCCAACAAAGCCGCCGTTCTTGGATGGATGGAAAAATAGACCGGCAGTGCCAATCCATTCATTTCCTGCAAGATTTGCTGCATGCGTTCCGGAAAATCTGTATTGTAAGGCCTGTGGATGGTTGCATAATAATAATCACCGTCAGCTTTACGCTCAACCACCCCTTTATCCTGCGCCATTTTCAAGATATCAAGCATGATATCGCCTGTAACCTGAACACCGCGCTCCACGCCTTCTTTCAGCAGGTTTTGCTGCGCAACACCACTGGGAACAAAGAGCAAATTGCTGACGTGATCGGTTAGTACACGGTTTATTTCCTCGGGCATGCTTCTGTTATAGCTGCGCAGGCCTGCTTCCACGTGGGCAATCGGGATTTGCATTTTGGCTGCAGCCAGGGCAGCAGCGAGCGTGCTGTTGGTATCGCCGTAAACCACCACCATTACTGGCTTTTCTTTCTCAAAAATATCCTCCAGCCCTTCCAGCATTTTGGCGGTCTGTTTTCCATGAGAACCACTGCCGGCCTGCAACTGGTAAGCAGGCGGCTGCAATCCGAGTTCATCAAAAAAGATGCGGCTCATGTTTTCATCGTAATGCTGCCCGGTATGAACAGATATTAAGCGATATTCATCCATACCACGAAAAGCAATTTCCAATGGTGCAGACTTAATGAACTGGGGACGAGCACCAACGACACTGATGATGGTTTTTAACATGGCGCAACAAAGGTAAATCAGGTTCTTTGTTTTTTTATTCAATGTAATAAAGGTAGCAGGTACCTCGGCTTTGTCATTTAATTGTCTGAACAAAATAATTTCACAAAGAATGTTGATTTTACGCTTTACAATACCTTAATTTGGAACCAAATCATTAAAATTAAACTACACGAAATGAAAAAATTACTCTTCTTGGCCACTGCAGCTGCTCTGACGCTGACTGTTGCCTGCAAAAAGAAAAAGACCGACGGCTCTACTGCCGAAGCATTCGAAGTTGCTAACAAGCAAAACACCTTTTTGGTTTACAACACCGCTACCTGGTGTGGACCTTGTGGTACTTATGGCGGTCCTACCTTTAAAGGCGTATTGGACAATGCTGATGTTGTTGCAGTTGATTTGCACACTTCAGGTTCTTCATTGCTGACCCCAATTTACAGCCCAGGTGGTGCCAAAAAGGACAGTGCTATGATTGCTCCTTTCGCCATTTACCTGTATGCTCAAACCAAGCCTAATGGTTACATCCCACACTTCTTCGCAAACAACACCTTCCTGGGTGGAAGCGAAGTTACTTCTACCAGCATCACTAGCGCTGCTAACACTTTCAAGGCTACTGCTCCTGCAGCAGGTGTTGCTGTGAGGGCTACTGCAACTGGTAACGCTATCAAAATCGACTACAAAGCAAAATCTTTCACTGCAAACAGCGGCGAATATTACATGTCTTTGTTTTTGTGCGAAAAATCAGTAACTGCAACCCAAACCGGTGCTCCTGGTGGCATTACCGAACACAAGAACATTGTGCGCGCTACTGCCTACAGCACTGCTGCAAGCCCATTGAATGCTTTCTCTCCAACGGCCGTTATGACCAACCCAACTGCAGGTCAAGAGGTTTCTGGAACTCAAAACTTCACTTGGGAATTGCCTGCAATTGCTGCCCGCTACAACGGCTTCAAGCGTTGGGATGCTTTTACTACTGCTAACACCATGGTTGCTGCTATCCTTTGGAAAAAGAATGGTACTACTTATGAAGTAGTAAACGCTTCTAAGTGCGACGTTAAATAATTAAAAGATACTCCAATAAAAAACCCGGCATCAGCCGGGTTTTTTTTATGCTTAACAGGTAATGATTATTGTCCTTTAAAATCCGGCTTTCGCTTCTCCACAAATGCGTTCATTCCTTCCTTCTGGTCTTCGGTGGCAAACAGCATATAGAAGTTCTTCCTTTCAAAATACAGTCCCTCCTGCAAATGCGTATCAAACGCTTTTAAGACGCTTTCTTTGGCCAATTGCACTGCAATAGGAGATTTCTCGGCCACAGCAGAGGCCATTTTAATGGCTTCATCCAAATACAAAGCCACAGGTACAATTTTGTTAATCAGTCCTGCATCTTTGGCTTCCTCAGCAGAAATAAACCTGCCTGTGAGCACCATCTCCATGGCCCGCACCTTGCCTACGGCTTTTGTTAATCGCTGGGTTCCACCTGCGCCGGGCATCACACCAATATTGATCTCCGGTTGTCCAAACTGCGCTGTTTCCGACGCCACAACCATATCACAATGCATCACCAATTCGCAGCCCCCGCCAAGTGCAAAACCGCTAACAGCGGCAATCAATGGCTTTTTGGTGCGGCGTATCGCATCCCAGGTACTGAACTGATCTATTTTAAGCATATCTACAGCAGATTTTCCTGCCATTTGCTTGATATCCGCTCCTGCGGCAAATGCTTTCTCATTTCCGGTAATAACAATCGCCCTAACGGCATCATCATTGTCCAAAACTGAAAGCGCATCCCGAATCTCACCCATCAGTTGAAGGTTCAGGGCATTGTATTCTTTGGGCCGGTTTAACCGAATCAAAGCCACATAAGGAGCCACCTGGGGCTCCACCAAAATAAACTCATAAGCCATGATGCGAAGATACAGGCATCACCCAAAAATTGAAATACTTTCAGCCCAACCGCGGCTGAATCCACCGCAGATAAAGAAAATTTAAACCATGGGCCAAGCCAAAACCAAACAGACCACCCATCAGCACATCGCTGGGATAATGAACGCCCAGATATACCCGGGAATAGGCGACCAATGCAGCTATTCCCCACAATAACCATTTATTGCGCACCGACAAGGAAAGCAAAATTCCGGCAAGGGTGAGTACCGCAAAGAAGTTGGAGGCATGGCTGCTCACAAAACCATAGTTTTTGCGGTTATCCTCTATAAAACCTTCCCTGTTCTCCACCACCAGCGGCAACCTGGCTTCGTATTGGCTATGCATGTAGGGACGCTGCCGCTTAAACAAAGGCTTAACCACACGGGATGTGAAACTGTCTGAAATGCCAAAGGCAGCAATCAGCAGCAATACCTTAACCAATCCTGTCTTTAGCGGTTTCTTTTTTAACAACAAAAACACAAGCAAAAAATACAGCGGCAGCCATCCGTATTTAGAACTGGCAAAAACCATGATGGTATCCAGCAAAGGGGAAGTAAGTGTTTGATTTATGAGCTTATATAAAACTACATCAACGTTCATCGGATTGGCTTTTGCGATACAAGGATAATGCGCGGCGATTGATTTTCTACCAACGGATTAAGAAGATAATCCCCAAAAATATGTTTTACCTGAAAGCCTGCAGCTTCATGCAATACCCTGAGTTGCTCCACTGAGTATACTTTCACCAACTCTTGAAATTTCATTTCCTGGCCGGCATCCATTACGGTAATGTCCTTGTGGATGTGGGTACCTTTAATGTATTTGCGAATTAAAAACTGTATGTCTTCCCGCTGTTCCGATCCCTGCTGTGGAAGCGAAGGTAAAACTGCCGATGCCTGCAAATAATCCTGAATAAACCAACCACCCGGCCTTAGCATATTGAATATATTGGCAATGCAAGCGGCATCCTCCTCTTCGTGTTCGAAGTATCCAAAACTGGTAAAAATATTCATGGCGGCATCCAGATTGGCTTCGGCATAAGGCATGCGCATATCATGCACCTGATACTGTTCCTTTGCACCCGCAAGACTGGTGGCATACGCGATGCTGTTCTCACTTAAATCATATCCGGAAACATGCATTTCCATTCGAGCCAAAACCCTGCTGTGTCGGCCTTTACCGCAAGCAATATCCGCTATATGGGAACCTTTGGGAACAGACAACAAATCCATAAGCGCCAGGATAAATGCCTCGGCCTCATTTTCATCCCGCTTGTTGTACAAAGAATGGTAATATTCGGTATCGAACCAGCTTTCAAACCAATTTGGCATATTTTTTTCAAAGATACTGTAACTTTCTGTGTCTGATAAGCGTTAAAACCACGAAAACATGAACGAGGAACAATACCATCATTGTATACGAGCATACAGCGATGCATTGTTCCGGTTCGCACTGAAAAACCTAAAAGACCGGGATGAAGCCAAAGAAATTGTGCAATCCAGTTTTGAAAAGCTGT
>CANKVN010000122.1 GCA_947487055.1 Flavobacteriales bacterium | reverse complement strand
ACAGTAAGCCTTAGCAGCAATGGCACTGCCAAACTCCACGCACAACCCAGCAATAGTATTGCCCTGCTAAACTGCATTGATTTGGGCAAAAAGGCATATGCCGCAAAGGTAATAAGGGCGCCCACGGCAGCCCCCCTGAATAGCCGCCTTGCAGACAGCGGCTTATCGTAACCACCGCTCAGAAAAATACATGCCAGAACAACCAGGATATAAGCCGGAATGTGCATCCAGTAATAGTTTTCGGGATAAAACCCCTTTACGTATTTATTGTATTCTTCCCAATAACGGGTGATACCGAAGTATCCTGCATAAATGCAGATAAAATCCAGCATCGGAAGGAACAAAACGGTGAATAAGCGGAAGCAAATTGCCATTGCTGCACGCAGGTAAATAGCCAGTTGTATAAACACATTTAAACGCCCTGCAATGCTGCTGCTGTAATGTTTTTTGGCGAACAGCACCATGGCATTGTAAAACACCTTCACATAGTTGGCACTGCGCTTTTTCGTACTTTCCCCTTTATAGTGAATGATGGTGGTTTTGGGAAAATAATAATTCTTATATCCGGCTTTGGCAATGCGGTAACTGAGGTCTATGTCTTCGCCATACATGAAGAAATCCTCATCCAGCAAACCGGTTTTTTCCAGCGCACTGCTGCGCAACAGCATAAATGCACCACTCAGCACATCCACCTCGTGAACCTCAAATTCATCAAGGAATTTTAGGTGATACCGGCCAAAACGCCTGGATTTGGGGAAAAGGCGGGACAAGCCCGTCATCTTATAAAAAGCCACTGCCGGTGTGGGAAGACCACGCTTGCTTTCGGGCAAAAATTTTCCTTTACCATCAATCATCCTCACACCCAGGCCACCTGCATCCGCGTGAAAATCCATAAACCCTATGCATTGCTCGAGGGTATCATCCTGCAAAACCGTATCCGGATTCAACAGCAACACATACTCAGCATTGCTCTGCCGTATGGCCTGATTATTGGCCCGGCTAAAGCCCACATTTTCTTTGTTCTCAATGCGTTTTACAGAAGGAAACTTCGATGCCACCATTTCCATGCTGCCATCTACACTGTTGTTGTCCACCACCCACACTTCCGCATCCATGTTGCGCACAGCCCGCATCACACTGTGCAATGCCTGCTCCAGAAAGTAGCGTACATTGTAGTTAACGATGATGACCGAAATTTTGTGCACGGATGGTTTAAACTTTATATTCTGTTCTGTTTGCAATACTTTTTCCGAGCGTAAGCTCGTCGGCATAGCCAATTTCACCACCTACTGAAATACCACGGGAAATACAGCTCACCTTTACGGCTTTATCCCTAAGCTTTCGGGCCAGGTAATACATGGTGGTGTCCCCTTCAACAGTAGCACTAAAAGCCATGATAACTTCGTTTGGAGCATGCTTCTCTATCCGTTCCAGTAATGATGCAATATTCAGCTCTTCCGGACCAATACCATCCATGGGTGAAATTAATCCACCCAAAATGTGATAAACCCCGTTGAACTGTGATGTTGATTCAATGCTCATTTGATCGCTAAAATCCTCCACCACACAGATGATTCCCGCATTCCTGGATGGATTTGAGCATACATTGCAAAGGTCGTGGTCGCTCACGTTGCCGCAAACCTTGCACAATTTTAATTCGGTTTTTAACTTCAAAATACTGTGGGCCAGGTGAACCACTTCCGGTTCCGGGCGCTGCAGCAGGTACATCACCATTCGCAATGCAGAGCGCTTCCCAATACCGGGGAACCCGGAAAGGGCCTCAACCGCCTGCTCCACAATGGCCGAAGTAAACTGCATTCCGCGAAGTTAAGGATTTGGAACCGTTTGCTCCATCCCAAAAAACAACCCTTTATTTTATTTACCCGAACATCTTTGCCTGCAGCATTGCAATTATTGTACTAATTTCGCTGCAATAATTATGCTAATTGAGGTTTTACAGGCCAAAATTCACAATGTGCGCATCACCCAAACGGAGTTGAACTACACAGGAAGCATTACCATCGATATGGATTTGGTAGATGCGGCCGGATTGATTCCAAATCAGAAAGTGCTCATCGTGAACAACAACAACGGCGAGCGTTTTGAAACGTACATTATTGCCGGAGATCGTGGCACAGGAATTATAGGTCTCAATGGTGCAGCAGCCCGCAAAGGACAGGTTGGCGACGCACTCATCATCATGACTTTTGCCCTTATACAGAAAGCAGAAGCTGCAGCCCACGAGCCCAAAAACATTTTCCCCGACAGAAATAACAAGCTGGTTTGACCATCAACAAAAAAGCCATAACCAATGCCATACTGCTGATTATAACAGCCGGCGTTTTTTTATGGATTGGCTTAAAAACCGACTGGAAGGAAACCGGTAAAGCCATTGGGTCTGCAAACCCACTTTGAGTGAGTGCATCCTTGCTGGTGATGATACTTTCCCACTGGCTGCGTGGTTATCGCTGGAATATGCTTACTGCACCTGCAGGTTATCCGCTAAACGCCAAACGTTCGTTTCTGGCCGTAATGAGCGGCTACCTGATTAACGTGGCCACCAGCCGCGGCGGCGAAGTGGTAAGGTGTGCCCTGGCTTCCAAAAGCGAAAAAGCACCCGTTGCCCTGCTGATTGGAACTGTTGTAACAGAAAGGCTGGTAGATATGCTCATGCTTTTACTGGTATGCGTTACAGGGCTTTTGGTAGAGTTTGACCATATTTATTCATTCTTCCAATCCTTTGTGCTGGTGCCGGCCGCCAAGGCAGCTACAACCTCCAACCTGCTCATCCTGCTGGCTTTAATTGCCCTGCTGTGGTTTGTTTTGCGGATGCGGAAAAAATCTGCTGCTAAAAAGGAGGCCGCGCAAGGTGGCATTGCGGCTATTGTTTCCCGTTTTTCTGCCGGACTAAAAAGCGTTTTCACCCTGGAAAAACCGCTATACTTCTTGTTTCTATCGGCCGCTATCTGGTTTTGCTACATGCTCAGCGGATATTGTTTGCTGCAAAGCCTCCAAATCACCGCGCACATGCACTTTGGAAGCGCCATTAGCCTACTCATTTTCAGTGCTGTTGGCATTGCCATTCCCCTTCCGGCAGGCGCAGGCGTTTGGGGAGCCATTTCGTTTGGCTTAACAACCGTGTATGGCTTTAATGCTGGCGATGCCGAAACATTCGGAATATTTAACTTGGCTTATCAAAACCTATTCAGTATGCTGGTGGGAGGCATTTGCTATTTGTTGTATATGGTTGAACTTCGCAATATTCCGGCCGAATCATGAATACAAAAACCGAACAAAAAATATGGAGCCGCGATGAGGCCCAATCCAAAGCAGCAGCAGTGAAACAGGCCGGAAAACGATTGGTTTTTACCAATGGTTGTTTTGACATTATGCATGCCGGACATGTTGCTTATCTTCAGGAAGCGGCGGGTCTGGGCAATTTTCTGCTGGTGGCAGTAAACAGCGACGATAGCATCAGGCGGCTGGAAAAGAGCCCTGCAAGGCCCTTGCAAAACGAATTTTCGCGCAGCAGGGTTATGGCAGCGCTTTCCTTTGTTGATGCAGTTATTGTATTTGATGAAGACACCCCAAAAGAATTAATTGCCGATGTAATGCCCGATGTGCTTGTGAAAGGTGCCGATTACAAGATAGAAGATATTGTTGGGGCTAAAGAAGTACTGGCCAACGGTGGCGATGTTAAAACCATTGCTTTTTTACCCGGATTCAGCACCTCGGCCATTGAAAAGAAAATCCTGGAGGCCAACCGCTAATCCTTATGTCTGGCAGGTGGTTTGCCGCTGCCAAGTGGATTGTCAGCATTGGGGTATTGTTGCTGATTGTTCAGTGGTTTTCGGGGATTGAAAACCCTGAAAAAATCTGGAGCTCCATCACCGGATTGCCGCTATACATCCACTCGCTTGCCTTCCTTTGCGCTGCTGCCAACTGGATACTCGAAAGTGCAAAATGGCGCTATTTACTTGCCCATTTACAACCTATTTCTTTTCCCGTTTCTTTAAAAAGCACCTTCTCCGGCGCAGCGGTTAGCCACCTCATTCCGTTTCGCGTTGGCGAATACCTCGGCAGGGCTTTTTTCCTGGAAGAACAAAACCGGATTCCCGCATTGATGATCAATTACTTTGGTGCCATTTGCCAGTCGCTGATTACCCTAATTATCGGGATTCCTGCCGCCTACATAATGCTTGGGCACCAGGCACAACCGGCAGTGCATAAAGCCTTGTTGGTGCTACTTATTGTACTGATTGCCGTTTTCTCCATCGGAATGCTAAAACCACAATGGCGCAAGATGCCCAAGTGGCTTGACAATGCGCTGAAGGGATTTAGCCAGTTAAACAAAAAGCAAATGTTTGCCGGCATAGGCCTTTCTGCCTTGCGCTATCTGGTTTTTAGCGGATGGTATGCTTTTTTAATAACCTACACCGGCATAGCACCCTACCAAACCGCTATCATGGGCGTAGCGGCTATTTTCTTTTTGCAAACATTCACACCCGGCATGGTTATTACCGATGCTGCGGTGAGGCTGGCCCTGCCCGCACTGGTATTCGCTACCCCGCCCGCTGCGCAACCCTTGCTTTTGGGAATCGCGGTAATGAATTATTTTTACAACGTATTGC
>CANKVN010000121.1 GCA_947487055.1 Flavobacteriales bacterium | reverse complement strand
GTGGGCAATTGGGCCAAAACCCTGGCCAACGAACTGGGCGCATTTGGTATTACGGTAAACAACGTTTTGCCCGGTGCCACCGAAACTGAGCGTTTGAGCAACATTATTGACAATAAAAGCCAAAAAACAGGGGTAGAAACCGAAGAAGTAAAGCAGGAAATGCTCGACGAGATACCGGCTGGCAGGTTCGGAAAGCCAGAAGAACCGGCCTATGCTATATGCTTTCTGGCTTCAGATAAAGCTGCTTACATCAATGGCACCAACATGGTGGTTGATGGTGGACGTACCGGTTGCTTATAAACCTATGAAAGCCTGGATAGAAGCCTTTCGCCTAAAAACATTGCCCCTGGCCATCAGCAGTATTGGCATGGGTGCCGCTTTGGCCTTTTTACATGGTAAGCTGCAGGGTTCGATTACCTTACTTGCCATCCTAACGGCAGTATTGCTGCAAATTTTAAGCAACCTTGCCAACGATTACGGTGATTACATCAAAGGCACAGACAGGGCTGCCAACCGCACTGACAGGGCTTTGGCTTCCGGAAAAATCTCACCGGAAAATATGAAAACAGGGATTATCATCACCGCCCTCATGGCATTGGGTTCGGGGTTGGCATTGCTGATGCTTTCGCTTACCATCAATGCAACTTTTTTGCTGTTTTTATTGCTGGGCATTCTGGCGATACTGGCTGCCATTACCTATACCGTTGGCAAACGGGCCTTTGCTTACTCCGGTTTTGGTGATCTTGTGGTGTTTATTTTCTTTGGACCTGTGGCGGTGCTCGGTACCTTCTATTTGATGGCCGGGAGTTTTCTTCCGCAGGTTTGCCTTGCTTCCATCGGAATGGGCATGCTTGCTGCTGCAGTATTGAATGTAAACAACATGCGCGATATGGACAGCGACCAAAAAGCAGGTAAAAACACCCTGGCGCTGAGGCTGGGTAAATACTGGGCTATGTTCTACCACAAAGGCTTGGTATTGCTGGGTTTTTTAATGGTATTTGTGAGCTTTTTAAGCGAAAGCGGGGGCTTACAGATTCGCCCAAACCTGACAGAACCCATGCTGCTGATGCTGGTATACGCGCCTGTGGTGCTGCTGTTTACCTCGCACGTCAATACCCTTAAAGAACTGGCTTCGCTAAAATCGCCTGGAACTTCGGAAGAAAGAGCACCCTGGAACCAGCAACTGAAAAAGCTCAGTTTAAGCATATTGCTGCTCGTAGCCCTCTACTGGCTAACCGCATTCTTATTTGTGGCATAAAAAACACACCCTAAAGGATTTAGGGTGTGTTTTTATTGGTTAATTAATTGTATTACAAGGGTTTTTGTTATTTAAAGCCTCGTCCGTTTAGGGTTTAAAATACGTTTTTATACCCTTGTTTACTCCACAACCAACTTTTGGGTATATCGGTCATCCCCCGATTGTATGGTCAGGGAATAAATCCCATTTTCAAAGGTTTACTTTTAGGATAATTGGGGGAGAAATACACCCTTAAAATGGTGTTTTCTGCACCCTAGACTGTATCAGGTAATACACCGGTACCCCCAGTGCCACAATTCCCAGGCCTGCAGCGGCATTTTTCCATTCAAAAACCATGAGGCTAACCGCCACAAAGCCTGCAAGCAGCAGATACAGCCAAGGTGTTATTGGGAAAAAAGGAACCTTATACGGACGGTCTGCCGAAGGCTCTTTTTTCCTTAACAGCAGCAATCCTGCAACCGTTACCATGTAGAACAACAGGGATGCAAAAGTGCAGTAGTTCAGCAAATCGCCATAGCTGCCGCTGAGGCAGAGCACAGATGCCCAGGCAGCCTGCGCCCACAGGGCTTTGGCAGGAACACCATTTTTGTTGACCGAACCGGCGGCCTTGAAAAACAAGCCATCCCGGGCCATGGTGCTAAACAAGCGGGCTCCGGCCAGTATCATGCCGTTGTTGCAACCAAAGGTGCTCACCATAATCAGCATTGCCATCAGAAGCAAACCGGGCTCGCCAAAGATCATTTGTGCAGCCGAAGTGCCCACACGTTCAAATGGCGCATGGCTTATTCCCTGTGCCTCAAGGGTGCCTGTAGGGCTTCCCTGCAGCGGCAAAACCGTTAAATATGCCAGGTTGGCCATGATGTAAAGCATGGTTACCATGAAGGTTCCCAAAAACAAACTGCGGGGAATGTTGCGGGCCGGATTTTTAATCTCACCCGCAATAAACGTTACGTTGTTCCAGGCATCCGAGCTAAACAAACTGCCCACCATCGCGGTTCCAAAAGCAGCCAGCAGGGCAAAAGAACCTATAAAATTCCAGCCACCGTTTTTGGAATCGAAGCCGGCGCTGCTGAAAGGTTCCTTCCAGTTATGCGTCCAATATTCCTTATGTCCGCCGATGAAAAAGGCAGATACCACCAATCCAAAAATAGCAAGCATTTTGGCTATGGTAAACAAGCGTTGCAGCCACTTGCCTTCCTCAACCCCCATGGTATTTACGGCGGTGAGAAAAACGATGAGGCCAATGGCCAGTACCTGGGCCCAGGAAACGCTGAAATTGAGTCCGGTAAAGGATAAGCAAACATGGTTTTCGTTCCAGAACGGGAATATTTGTCCGGAATATTTTGCAAAAGCTACGGCTACGGCTGCAATTACGCCTGTTTGTATCACCGCAAACACGGTCCAGCCATACACAAACCCGGTGAGGCGGCCAAAGGCACGCTGAATATAGACATACTGGCCGCCTGCTTTGGGCATCATGCCAGCAAGCTCGCCATAACTTAAGGCGCCCAACAAGGTGATTACACCGGCTACCAGCCAGGCCAGAATGAGCCATCCTGCACTTCCCAGGCCTTTGGCCATGCCAGAGGAAACGATGAAAATGCCTGAGCCAATCATGCTGCCGGATACAATCAGTGTTGCATCAAGCAGTCCAAGGCCTTTTTTGGCCGGGATGGGGGTGTTGGTATCTGTTTTCAAGATGCCTTATTGTTTCTCAAAGTCTGAGGCATGCGGCAATATTTCCGAAGGATTGCGCAATTTGCTGCGGTGCTTGCTGTACAGAAAATAAATGAGCAAGCCTGCAACCATCCATATGGCCGCTACAAGCAATGTCTGCGCATCCAGCCCGATAATCATGCCCAAACACACCAGCGCACCCAAAATAGGAACCAGGGGAACCAGGGGGGTTTTAAATGGCCTTTGAATTTCAGGGGAGGTTTTCCGCATAATCAGCACGCCAATGCTAACCAATATGAACGCAAACAAGGTTCCGAACGAGGTTAAATCGCCCGCAACATGAATGGGAACAAAGGCTGCAAACAAACCCACAAACACAAATAAAATGATGTTGGCTTTGTAGGGCGTTTTGAATTTGGGGTGCAAATCGGAGAATATTTTGGGAATAAGACCGTCGGAACTCATGGTATAAAACACACGGCTCTGGCCCATCAGCATCACCAATATCACGGACGAGAATCCTGCAAGGATGGCAATGGTTACAGCAGTGGCCAACCATGAATATCCGGGCATGAAATTAGCAATGGCGTATACAACAGAGGCTTCACCCCCTTTGGAAGGATCGGCAAAATCTTTCCAGTTGGCTACACCGGTTAATACATGACCAAACAAGATGTAAAGGATTGTGCAAACAACCAGCGACCCCAATATGCCAATGGGCATATCGCGCTTAGGGTTTTTGGCTT
This sequence comes from Flavobacteriales bacterium, assembly GCA_947487055.1. Taxonomy (GTDB): domain Bacteria; phylum Bacteroidota; class Bacteroidia; order NS11-12g; family UBA955; genus RGEC01. Next base: position 1,019 of record CANKVN010000121.1, on the reverse strand, counting down.
CCTGAGCTGCTGTAGAAACGGCATCAAAGCCAATGAATGCAAAAAACACAATACCGGCACCGCCGATGATACCACCCCATCCGTGTCGGAAAAAGCTATCGTAGGCATTTTTAATGGTGCCATCAGGGTTTTTAATCGGAGCGGTCCCCTCCGGAATCAAATAAGGGCTATAGTTGTCAGGGTTGATGAATTGCCAGCCAATGAAAATAAACAGCAATACGATTGCCACTTTAACAAATACGATGATGGCATTGATGAAGGCCGATTCCTGGGTACCTTTTATCAGCAACAATGTCACCAAGCTAAGTATGCCAATTGCAGGCAGGTTCATGATACCACTCACCCCGCTTTGAGAAACCTCAAACGGGGAATGGCACCATTCATAGGGTATACCCCCTCCCAGCAGGTTGTTTAAATATTCGCTCCAGGCGATGGAAACAGTGGCGGCACCAAGGGCATATTCCATAATAAGCGCCCAGCCAATAATCCAGGCAACCACTTCGCCCATGGTAACATAGCTGTAGGCATAAGCGCTGCCGGCAATGGGAATCATGGAAGCAAATTCAGCATAGCAAAGGCCTGCAAAGGCACAGCCAATAGCTGCTACAACAAATGCAAGGGTTACACCGGGTCCGGCAGCTTGTCCGGCGGCAGCAGCGGTTCTCACGAACAATCCTGCACCGATAATTGCGCCAACGCCAAGTGCTACTAAACTCCAGGCGCCCAAAGTACGTTTAAGGTTACTGCCGTCGGCCTGGGCCAAAAGGTCTTGTAAAGGTTTTTTTCTCCAGATGGACATGGTTAATTCGGTTGGTTACCCGACAAATATAGCCCATTCGAAATGATTATTGTCAGCCGTTTATTTTTTTGAAAAAACAGCGACAGAACAGCATTATGCAGGCAACACGCCCAGTTCCTTGCCAACCTTGGTGAATGCGGCAATGGCTTTATCAATATGTTCAAATTCGTGTGCAGCGCTCAATTGAACACGGATACGGGCCTGATCTTTAGGAACAACA
>CANKVN010000120.1 GCA_947487055.1 Flavobacteriales bacterium | reverse complement strand
CCTTAAATGGACCGGTTTCATCAAGTTTTTCCTAACATTTGCGGGCATTGCGCTGGGTTCCTACCTGCTGGGTATTTTGCCATGGCCATATGGCCTGGATGATATATGGGTTAATCCTTTCAAAGCGCTGAACGCATTTACCAAATTTCCGGTAACCCTGCGCCAATTGTTTGAAGGCACACTTACCGACAGCAGCTTGCTGCCTCCATACTATTTGGCAAAGTACCTGCTGATAAGCACTCCGGTTATTTCATTGCTTGGTATTGTCATTTACCTTTTCCTCGGCTTGTTAAACCGAAAAAATTACAGCCATGCGCTGATGATTATTCTTTTTGCTGCGGTATTCCCGGTATTCTATATCTGGTTTCAGAAATCCAATGTTTATGGCGGCATGCGCCAGATATTGTTCGTTGTTCCCTGCCTGATTGTATCGGCAACCCTGGGTTTCTATTTGTTGTGGGAAAAACTATCCAACCATAAATGGTCAATGTTTGTGGTACCGGGCCTGGCGTTGGCAGGATGCATTCCTCCTGCAATCCACACCTTCAAAAACCATCCACTTCAATATATTTATTTCAATGAATTGGCTGGTGGAGTAAACAAAGCCTATGGGGAATACGAGATGGACTACTACCTGGCTTCGCTTAGGCAAAGTTCTGAGTGGTTTCTGGAAAACGTGGCCCGTAAAAATCCGGATAAGAAATATACCGTGCTGTCCTATGGCATGAACCATGTAAAGTATTACTGCAGAAACGACAAAAACGTACATGTAGGCTTTACACGTGCCGACGAACGTAGCAGCCATCTTTGGGATTATGCCATTTTCTACAATGGTTTCACAGACAAAGCAAGGCTTACCAATGGTGCTTATCCGCCTGTAGGAACGGTTTACACGCCTATGGTTGACGGCAAACCCATGGGATGGGTAATTAAACGTCCATCTTTTGATGATAATGATGGTTACAAGGCCATGGAAAAGGATTCCAATTATCGGTTAGCAGAACAGAAGTTTCAGCGATACCTGAACCTGGATAACAAAAACTCTGAAGTATTTTTCTACCTGGCCAATACATACGCTTATTTGAATAAGATTGATTCGGCCATTTGGGCAGCTGAGAAATCATTGGCTATTTATCCGGAATCCAACAGGGCGTTGCTGAGCTTAAATTCATTTTATGCACGGAAAGGCGATTGGAAAAACGCAGTAAAAACCATGGAGCGATACGTGAAAACGCGCCCCTCCGATCCTGACGGCTGGTGGATGCGTTCACAGATGGAATTCAATAACCGCGATTTTAAAGCTGCTGAAACCAGTTTGAGAAAATCAATATCCCTGGAACCCAGGAATCCGAATTACTACCAAATCGGAATCAATATTTACCAGGCACTGAAAGATGATGTGAACGCGAGACTCTACTACAACGCTTCTTTGGCAAGCTCATCCAACCCCAAGGAACAGCAGGCAGGTGTAGAGGCCATCCAGAGCATTTACCTCGATATCACCGGAGAAACCTTGAACTTATCCGGAGAAGAAGCAGAAGAAGAATAGGCCGGTAATGTTACAACAAATTCTGTAAATTACCTTTTTGACTGACAACAACTTGTCCGCGATCATTTAAAGCAATACTTGCACACTCGGATTGCAGATCGTGCTCGAAGAAATACAGCCGTTCAAGGGCTTCAGGCTCCTGATATAACTTTGCTTTTTCCTGCATAACCACCAGCGGTTCGATATCGTAACCCATGGTATAATGTACAGGAATATGCCCCGAAGAAGGAATTAGGTCTGCACAGTAAATAACCTGTTTGGTATCCGTGTGGATTTCCGGGGTAATCATACCCATGGTATGTCCGTTTACACTCCTGATTTTAACATTTGGGGTCAACCATTCCCCATGTTCAACAAAATTCAGTACACCGGCTTCTTGCAGTGGAATGAAATTTTCCGGCAAAAAAGATGGCCTTTCCCTAAGATTGGGATTGTTGGCGTGGTTCCAGTGTTGTTCTGTAACATGATAAACAGCGTTCGGAAAAGCCGGCACCAAATTCCCCGACGGGTCTTTTTCTACTGCACCACCAACGTGGTCAAAATGCAGGTGGGTTAACAGCACATCGGTAATATCTACCCTGCTCAAACCAACGTCTTTTAACGATAAATCCAATGATTCAATGCCATTCAGGTAATAATAGCCAAAGAACTTTTCACTTTGTTTGTGGCCTATTCCGGTATCAATGAGTATTTTACGTTCCCCATCTTCTACCAGCAGACAACGCATGGCCCAGTTGCACAAATTCTTCTCGTCGGCAGGATTAATGCCATTCCAGATTATTTTGGGCAATACCCCAAACATGGCTCCACCATCCAGTTTAAAGTTACCGGTGTGGATTACATGCAATTTTGCTTTGTTAGAAGTCATGATAAACGTCTGTTAAGGCCTCATGTCCCGATTCTGTTATCAAAACGGTGTGTTCAAATTGCGCACTGAGTTTACCGTCGATGGTTCTGGCTGTCCAGCCGTCTTTCCTGTCCACCTTGCAGCGGGCTTTTCCAGCATTAATCATGGGTTCAATGGTGAAAATCATGCCAGGCTTAAGGATTGGGCCGGTATTTTTTTCTGCAATGTGCGAAACCTCAGGATCCTCGTGAAATTTAAGGCCTACGCCATGTCCGCAAAATTCATACACCACAGAATAGCCGTGTTTGTGGGCATGTTCTGAAATATGGTATCCGATATTGTTGAGGTGGTTTCCGGGGAAACATTGCTGCAAGCCGATTTGAAGGCATTCCTTAGTTGTGTTAATCAGCTGTTGTGCATATTCACTGATTTCACCTACGGCATACATGCGGCAGGTGTCGCCAAAATAGCCGTTCAGGATGGTGGTTACATCTACATTAACGATATCGCCCCATAACAGTTGATAATCATTGGGCACGCCGTGGCAAACAACATCGTTAGGAGAAATACAGGAAGCGTGCTTGAACCCTTTATATCCTTTTGTAGCCGGAATTGCGCCGTTCTTTCGCATAAAATCCTCAGCGATAGCATCCAGTTCGAGGGTTTTAATCCCGGGTTTAATGAATTGTTCCAGGTGCTTTAAGGTTTCGGCCGCAAGGTGACTGCTTTTGCGAATGCCATCAATCTGTTCGGCTGTTTTTATAATAATTGCCACGTTGCAAAATTAAGCCATGCATTACCGATTAACACATGTTTAATAATAATTTCAGGGTTGAATTTATTGTTCTATTTGCCGCACGAAAATCAATGTAAACAACATATAGGATAAAAATGTAATTTTGCAACCCAATTTTCTTAAACATAAGTTATGACTAATACAATAATGTACCTTGTTCCTGCCCTTGGTGTGGTAGGGTTGATTGTTATGGCAATCAAAAGCGCATGGGTTAACAAGCAAGATGCAGGCGATGACAACATGCAGCGTCTGGCCGGCTACATTGCCAACGGTGCAATGGCCTTCCTCAAAGCGGAATGGAAAATCCTGAGCTATTTTGTAATCATTGCTGGTATTTTACTGGCTTGGTCTGGCACCTTTAAAGGAAGTGCAGAACATCCCATCCACTCCAGTTGGGTTATTTCCATCTCTTTTGTAATTGGAGCCGTACTTTCGGCATTGGCCGGTTACATCGGGATGAATATTGCAACCAAAGCCAACGTGCGCACTACCCAGGCTGCCCGTACCAGTTTGTCCAAAGCCTTGAAAGTTTCTTTCAACGGCGGAACAGTAATGGGATTGGGTGTGGCAGGATTGGCAGTTATCGGTTTGGGTTCATTGTTCATTGTGTTTTTGCAAATGTTCCATGTTACCTCGGTTAACAGCGACGAAATGAAAACAGCCATCGAAGTACTGGCAGGTTTTTCACTGGGAGCAGAAAGTATCGCATTGTTTGCCCGTGTTGGCGGTGGTATTTACACCAAAGCTGCCGACGTAGGTGCTGATTTGGTTGGTAAAGTAGAAGCTGGTATCCCCGAAGATGACGTTCGTAACCCTGCCACCATCGCCGATAACGTAGGTGATAACGTAGGTGACGTTGCAGGTATGGGTGCTGATTTGTTTGGCTCTTATGTGGCCACCATTTTGGCTACCATGGTTTTGGGTCAGGAAATTAATGCTGTTGACAATTACAACGGTCTGTCTCCTATCCTTTTGCCAATGGTCATTGCCGGCCTGGGATTGATATTCTCTATCGTTGGAACCTTGTTTGTAAGGGTAAAAAATGAAACTGACAGCGTACAGAAAGCCTTGAACCTTGGTAACTGGTCTTCTATAGCCTTAACCGGTATTGCTTCCTATTTCCTCGTTCAAAACCTGTTGCCAGAAAAAATGTCCTGGTTCAATGCTGTTCGTGGTGAAGATTTCACCCGTAACGGTGTTTTTGCAGCCATCATTGTAGGTTTGGTTGTGGGTACATTAATGAGCATCATTACCGAATATTATACTGCAATGGGCAAACGCCCTGTAATGTCTATCATCCGCCAGTCTGGCACAGGCCATGCCACCAACATCATCGGTGGTTTGAGCGTGGGTATGGAATCAACCGTATTGCCTATCCTGGTTTTGGCCGGTGGTATCATGGGTTCCTATTACTTCGCCGGATTGTATGGCGTTTCTATCGCTGCTGCTGGTATGATGGCAACCACTGCAATGCAGTTGGCTATCGTTGCCTTCGGTCCTATTTCGGACAACGCCGGT
>CANKVN010000119.1 GCA_947487055.1 Flavobacteriales bacterium | reverse complement strand
TCCAAGGTTCACCAAACGGCCTTCTGCAAGCACAACGATTTCACGACCATTGATATTGTAAACATCAACCTGTGGCTTGATGGTATACTTGGTGCTTCCGTAGTTGCTGTTCAACCAAGACATGTCGATTTCATTATCGAAGTGGCCAATATTACACACGATGGTTTTATCGTTCATCATGCTAAAGTGCTTGTCGGTAACAATCTGGCAGTTACCGGTTGCGGTAACCACGATGTTGGCCCTTGGAATAGCGTTCTCAAGGGTTTTAACCTCGTAGCCATCCATGGCAGCCTGCAGTGCACAAATAGGATCTACTTCTGTTACAATAACACGGGCTCCGGCTCCGCGCAAACTGTCTGCACTGCCTTTACCTACATCACCATATCCACAAACAACGGCAACTTTACCGGCAAGCATAATATCGGTAGAACGACGAATCGCATCCACCAAAGACTCTTTGCAACCGTATTTGTTGTCAAATTTGCTTTTGGTAACGCTGTCGTTTACGTTGATTGCAGGCATTGGCAAAGTACCTTTGGTAACGCGCTCATACAAACGGTGAACACCAGTAGTGGTTTCTTCGCTGATGCCTTTGATACCGGCAGCCAGGTGCGGATATTTGTCCAGCACCACGTTGGTCAAATCGCCGCCATCATCCAAAATCATGTTCAAAGGCTGACGGTCGTTTCCGAAATACAAGGTTTGCTCTATGCACCACTCATATTCTTCTTCTGTCATACCTTTCCACGCATAAACAGGGATACCTGCAGCGGCAATAGCTGCAGCAGCATGATCCTGCGTAGAAAATATGTTGCAGGAACTCCAGGTTACTTCTGCGCCAAGTTCTTTTAGGGTTTCAATCAGAACTGCGGTCTGAATGGTCATGTGAAGGCAACCTGCTACGCGGGCACCTTTCAATGGCTGACTGCCACGGTATTCTTCACGAATAGCCATAAGACCTGGCATTTCTGCTTCGGCCATGCGGATTTCTTTACGTCCCCATTCTGCAAGGGAAATATCTTTTACTTTGTAAGGAAGATAAGAATTGGTTTCGGTTGTCATGTTTTAATTCGGGTTGCAAAGGTACTACATTGTTGTGGCATTTACCCAAAAAAACACAAGTAAGTACTTATTCCTTGGGTAAATATGCAAACACCTCATCCACAGGCATTTTCAGGCCAGGGAAAACACGTCCCTCAGCCACTGTTCCCTCTGTAAAAGGAGGCAAACCAATATATTTTTTATCCTGCAAATAATAAATCAAAACGCTGCGTTCCTGAGGCTGTATAATCCAGTATTCTGCAACACCACTGTTTTCATAAAGCTGAAATTTGACATTCATGTCGTGGCGCGAATTTCCAGGGGACAAGATTTCCACCAATAAATCCGGAACACCAAAACATCCGCGCTGATCAACCTTGTCCATATCGCAGATAACGGTCAAATCCGGCTGAACAACTGTGCTGTCTTTTATGCTGCCAGGAACGGGTAATCGAACATCAAACGGGGCATAAAACAAACCGCAGGGCCTGTTTAGAAAATACTGATCAAAGAACCGGTTGACCACACGAACAACGAGCTGATGGTTGCGGCTGGGCGCGGGACTCATCTTCACCACCTTTCCGCGAATCAACTCAACACGGTCCATAAAGGTCCATTTTAGGTAATCCCAATAGGTATACAAGCGGTTTAAATCAAGGCTGGCATAGTCCGCAATAGGTTCCTCGACGGGTATATTTTCTGCATGATTAGCATAACCGGAAGAAACGTCAAATCCACGCTCACGAATAATTTCAATGGCAATGCGGATGGCTTCCAGTTTTTTGGGTGACCGGTCATCACCGGTGGTCAATGCTTTATGGATAACAGGAAGGGAAATGCCGGTTCGCTCTTGAACAGCTTTATGCAATCCATGAAACATCCCGGACTCCAACTCTGGATATTTATGCTTGCCTCCCACCCCTCAAAAATAAACAAAATACCAATATTTTACAAAGTAAATCTAAAATCCGCAATTGCAGCCAGACTTTGTCCTCACCTTTCTGGGTTGCTTGTTTTTTATTGCATTACAGGCGCCTAAAGCCATCGCAAACAATAGAACAAGTGTCAATAACCGAAAATTCATACTTCAAAAGTAAACCTACAGCACCATAAACGCTCAATTTGAAGTAAAATTGCAACAGCAATGACATTATTAAACATTTTCGCAGACGGACTGCATTTCATTACCCACCTCAATGACTTTCTCAATTTATGGATCCGCGAATACGGCAACTGGCTCTATGCCATTCTATTCCTGATAGTATTTGTAGAAACCGGACTTGTGGTGATGCCCTTACTTCCCGGTGATTCGCTGCTGTTTGCGGCAGGCGCTTTAGCAGCAAATCCTGCAAACGATTTCAATATTTTAATCCTAATCCCGCTGCTGATTGCTGCCGCGCTTTTGGGAGACAACACCAATTATTACATCGGAAGCCGTATTGGGGTGCGTATTTTCGACCTAAAGTGGAAACTTCTGAAACGCGAGTACCTGGATCAAACACATGCTTTCTACGAAAAACACGGTGGTAAAACCTTAATCATGGCCCGTTTCGTGCCCATTGTGCGCACATTTGCGCCATTTGCTGCCGGACTGGGAACCATGGGTTACCGAAAATTCATTGGCTACTGCGTTGCAGGTGCCGTTCTGTGGGTGAGCAGCATCAGCATTGCCGGCTACCTCCTTGGCAGCAATGAATGGGTAATGAAAAATTTCGAAAAAGTGGTTTTAGGAATTATTTTCATTTCCATATGCCCGATGATTTTTCAAGCCCTGAAATCCAAATTTACCAAAAAATAAAATGCCGCTGCTGGGACTTATTGGATACCCATTGTCGCACAGCCAGTCGCCTCTCCTGTTCGGGCAATTTTTTACTGCAGAAAATACCATTGACTGGGATTACAGGCTTTTTCCGCTTGAATCCATCGAAGACCTCACGCCACTCCTTCACAGCCATCCCGATATTATAGGCTTCAATGTAACCATTCCTTACAAAACAGCCATCATCCCGCTGCTGCACCAATTATCTCCGGAAGCCCTTGCCACAGGCGCCGTGAATACTGTAACGGTAGACAGAAACGATGGCAACATTTTACTTACCGGCTTCAATACAGACCTACACGGATTTGCAGCTTTGCTTGATGAGGCGGCCCCAAAACCCAAAGCAGCTCTGATTCTGGGAACCGGTGGCGCATCTAAGGCAGTTACCCACTCGCTGGACAGCAGAAATATCCCATGGACGCTGGTAAGCAGAAACCCCGTCGACGCTCAATTGCACTATAGCGAGCTGGATGAACAAACCATCAATAGCCACGATGTAATTGTGAATACCACTCCATTGGGGATGTTTCCAAATATGCTAGGATGCCCCGACATTCCATGGCAATGGATTGGCAGCCAGCATGTGCTGCTGGACTTGGTCTACAACCCCGCCGAAACCGAATTCATGAAAAGGGGAAAACTACAAGGTGCAAATGCCTACAATGGCATGACCATGCTGAAAGCCCAGGCAGAAAAAGCCTGGCAAATATTTAAAAAACACCGAAAAAATGCATAAAATCCTCTACCCGTTCACCTTCATGTTGTTGCTATCCGGCTGTGGCATGTTCCATGCAAACAATATGGCAAATTATGCCACTGATACCGCCTTGGCTAGTACAGATTCTTTGGATGTTTCGGCCTATGATACCAACTGGACCGGCGAAGGAGAGATATTACCAAAAAACTACCGCAATGCCAGGTACAGCAATTGGAAGCTTCAACATACCAACCTGTATGTAAGCTTCGATTTTGAAAAGAGAAGACTAATAGGAACTGCCGAGATAAGCCTTAAATTGCATTTTTACCCAACCGACTCCATTGTACTCGATGCCAAATACCTGGATATTCAGTCTGTGGAGGTTAAAAACGGAACCTCATTGGTCCCCGCAGCCTTTTCGCACCGCGATTCTCTTCAATTAATCATTCGCTTAGGAAATGTAATTGAAGACAGAGAAGCACTAACCACCCTGAAAATCATTTATACCGCAAAACCTTACGAAACAACCATTTCTGAAGGCACTGCAGTTACACAGGACCGCGGATTATATTTCATCAACCACGACTTATCAGACCCGTCAAAACCCTTGCAAATATGGACACAGGGCGAAACAGAAAGTAGCAGCCGATGGTTTCCGACCATTGATGCTCCCAACCAGAAAATGACCCAAAAGATTTGCATGACCGTTCCGGACACCCTGATAACCCTTAGCAATGGACTAAAAACTTCTTCCAAAAAAGAAATGGGTGGCCTTCGCACAGATTGCTGGGAACAAAAACTACCGCACGCACCATATTTGACCATGATGGCCGTTGGTAACTGGGCAGAAACCAAAGATACCTGGCGCGGAAAACAAGTAAATTACCTGGTTGAAAAACCCTTTGCAGCGCAAGCCAAAACCATTTTTGGCAAAACACCGGAAATGATGTCCTTTTTTAGCGACTACACCGGTGTAGCATTTCCATGGGATAAATACAGCCAGGTGGTGGTGCGCGATTTCGTGAGCGGAGCCATGGAAAATACTTCAGCCACCATTCACATGGAAGGCTTGCAAACCACCGAAGGCGAATATCGCGACGAAACTTATGAAGATTACGTAGTCATGAACTATTCCACCACTGGTTTGGCGATTTGGTAAC
>CANKVN010000118.1 GCA_947487055.1 Flavobacteriales bacterium | reverse complement strand
GTATACTTTGATAAATTACCAATGGAAAACTAATTCGGGAACAGGCTGGAACAATTTGTTTAACGCTGGACAATATACAGGTTCCAATTCAAATAGCTTACTTGTCTCCAATGTGACTCTAAGTAATAACAATCAATTGTTCCGTTGTATTGTTAAGGGAGATTGCTTAACCGACACCACAAGTGAAGTTTCACTGCGTGTATGGGGTGTAGGGGTTCAATCGGAGCAGATGCAAGCATTTAAAGTTTATCCAAATCCTACAAAGGGTCAAGTTACAATTGAAAATGGTGATATTGCCAAAATGATAGGTTATACAGTTTCAATTTATAACTCAATAGGTCAAGAGGTGTTTCAATCAAATATTACCCAACAACAGTTCTCACTTGATATTTCCCAATTGGGTGGCAATGGCTTGTATTTTATGGAACTCACAGATAACAATGGCAATATTGTAGATTTTAAGAAAATCGTATTACAGTAAAAAATATGAAAAAAATAATATTCAGCATGTTCCTTGTAGGAACTTTGTTAAATGCCAATGCCCAGGTGCCAAGTTATGTGCCAAGCAATGGTTTGGTGGGTTGGTGGCCGTTTTCAGGCAATGCTAATGATGTAAGTGGAAATGGGAATAATGGAACAATCTATGGTGCAGCATTAACTAGTGATAGGTATGGTAGTAATACAAATGCGATTTTATTAGATAATTCCATCTCATCATATATTGATATTCCATATAAATCCAGCCTTACTTCATTAACTGGAACTTTATGTGCATGGATAAATACTTCAAATGATTTTGGAGGTGAGCAACGTTTTATTTTTGGACAACCATATGGTCAACCACAATTTACTATTAATGGTAATTTTTGTAATCAAAAAAATAAAGCGGCTTTGTATTTTTCAAATTTAAGTCCTTCTGGAGATAAAGGAATATGCAGTAATAGTATAGTTAACAAAGGTAGTTGGATATTTATTGTGGCTACATATTCACCTGATTCAATGTGTATTTATGTTGATGGCGTGAAGGAGTCAACAATTGTTTTTTCAAATAAGATTATTGCAAATTCTTGCAATGCAAATTTATCTATAGGTGGATATAATACAAATGCAGTTTGTGGATTTGGAGCATCAAGTGGTCAATTTTATAATGGCAAATTAGATGATATCGGAATTTGGAATCGTGCACTATCTGCATCAGAAATAAAGGATTTATATTATGGATGTAAATTATCTATTTCCACAGAACCAACAAGTAAATCATCATCAATCAACGGACAAGTTCAATTTAATACATTAGCTAATGATACAACATCTTCTTACCAATGGCAGTCAAATCAATCAAATCTTGGATGGGTTAATATTCCCTCAAGTTCGTTCTATTCGGGAGTTACATCAAAAAAATTGACAGTTAACAACATAAAAGTCAAAAACCACGAACAACTATTCCGAGTAATCGCTACCAAGAACACTTGTAAAGACACTTCAGTTGTTGCAATGTTAACGGTTAATGATACCTGTATCACAAGTACCCGAGATACCCTTTACATCAAGGTTAATACAAGTAGTTTAAGTAACCCTGTTTACAACACGGTAAAGGTATATCCTAACCCAAGTAGTACCCAAGTCATTATTGATAATGGTAACTACAGCACAATGGGTACTTACACCGCTAAAATCGTTAATACCGCAGGTCAACAGGTGTTCCAATCGGTTATCAATCAACAACAGTTTGTAATTGATGCCAAAACAATGGGTGGAGCAGGTGTGTATACCCTTTATATCACCGATGCTAATAACAAGGTTGTGGGAGTTAAGAAAATTGTTTTACAGTAATCCTTAACCTAATCAGATAATTGAAAGCTTGCACCTAAAAAGTGCAAGCTTTTTTTGTGGTGAAATTTTCGAATAAACATTCACATGACATGATTTAGTGTGAATGTGGGTGTGAAAATGAGAGTGAATAAAAAAAGAGAGTTCAAGTGGCGCATTCGCTTTCACTCTCACTCTCTTTTTATGCTCCCTGAGTTGGACTCGAACCAACGACCTAGCGGTTAACAGCCGCTCGCTCTAACCAGCTGAGCTATCAAGGAGTTTACCTTTTTCTTGAAACAACCAGTGTTTCTTGAACCGGAGTGCAAAAATAATGGGTTAAACGTTTTTTTTCAAGCAGTTTTGTAGTTTTTTTTGCAAATAATATTTTATGAGCCTACTTGTTATCGGTTCCGTGGCATTTGATGCCATAGACACACCCTTCGGCAGCACCGGAAAAATCGTTGGCGGTGCCGCCTCATTTATCAGCCTATCGGCTGCTATGCTTCACAATCAGGTAGGTCTCGTGGCCGTTGTTGGCGATGATTTCGACTTCAATTTTATCGATTCCCTCAAACAGCGCGGGGTAAATGTGGATGGCCTGCAGGTGAAAGATGGTGAAAAATCTTTTTTCTGGCATGGCAAATACCACATGGATATGAACAGCCGCGATACGCTGGTTACAGAACTGAACGTGCTGGGAAGCTTCGATCCCATTATCCCCGAATCCTGGCAGCAACCCGATTATGTAATGCTGGGCAACCTCTCGCCCCAGGTGCAGCTCACCACCCTGAGCCGCCTCACCCGCCGCCCCAAACTGGTGGTGATGGATACCATGAACTTCTGGATGGACATCGCTATGGATGAACTTAAGCAAGTTTTGCAAAAAGTAGATGTGCTGGCCATCAATGATGAAGAGGCAAGGCAGCTAAGCGGAGAACACAGCCTTGTGAAAGCCGCCAAAAAGATTCAGGCCATGGGCCCATCTACCCTGATTATCAAAAAAGGCGAACACGGCGCACTGCTGTTTGGTGAAGAACAAATTTTCTTCTGCCCTGCTTTGCCATTGGAAGACGTATTTGACCCCACAGGCGCCGGAGATACCTTTGCCGGTGGTTTTATCGGATATATGGCGCGTAGCGGCAGCAACCGTTTCCAAGACATGAAAAAAGCCCTGTTGTATGCCAGTTGCATGGCCAGTTTCTGCGTGGAAAAATTCGGCACCGAGCGCCTTCAGGAAATCAGCATGGACGATGTAAACAATCGCCTGGAAGAGTTTAACAAGCTTATCCGGGTAGATTAACGAACGCCGCAGCGAAACAGCTGTTGATCGCCGATAAATCCTTTTAATTCATCGCCGGCTTTTACCGGCCCCACGCCTTCAGGTGTTCCCGTGAAGATTAAATCCCCGATTTTCAGGGTGAAATAATGGGAAACATGCGATATAATGGCATCAATGCTGTTAAGCATCATGCCGGTATTGCCCTGCTGCACGGCTTCTCCGTGGTTGGTGAGCTTAAAGTTAAGGTTGCCAGTATCAAGTCCGGCTTTGGGGATGAATTTGCCAATTACGGCAGCGTGGTCAAAGCCTTTGGCCTTTTCCCAGGGTAATCCTTTTTCCTTTAATCGGGTTTGCAAATCGCGGGCGGTAAAATCAATACCCACGGTGATTTCGTCGTAGTAATCGGCTGCAAACTGAACGGGGATAGCCCTCCCTGCTTTTTTAATTTTAACCACCACTTCAATTTCATGGTGCACATCCTGGGTGAAATCGGGAATGAAAAATGGGGCGTTATTGCGCAGCACAGCCGTGTCCGGTTTGATAAAAATAACCGGCTCGTCGGGCATGGCATTGTTCAGTTCCCGCACATGGGCGGCATAATTGCGGCCTATGCAGATTATTTTCATTTGTTGCGCACAATGGTTTTGTCGCGCTCTGGCCCGAGCGATATCACCCTGATGGGCGTATTCAGCGATTCTTCAATGAAAGTAATGTAGTTTTTGAACGTATCGGGGAGTGCTTCGAAACCGCCCTGGTGGTCAAGGTGTTCGCCAAATCCGCTGAAGCTGCGGTATTGCGGCGTAACATCGGTACTGCAAAGGTTTGCTGGTACCTGATCGGTTTCATGGCCATGCACCATGTATTTTGTAGCGGCTTTCACCTCTTCCATGCCGCACAGTACATCGGATTTCATCATGATGAGTTCATCCACGCCATTGAGCATGCAGGTGTATTTGAGGGCTACCATATCCAGCCAGCCGGTTCTTCGTGGTCTGCCGGTGGTGGCGCCAAATTCATTTCCTTTTTTGCGCAGCAGTTCTCCTGTTTCGTCGTTTAGTTCGGTAGGGAAAGGGCCGCCGCCTACCCGTGTGCAATAGGCTTTGAAAATGCCATAAACCTTGCGAATGTGCTTGGGCGCAACGCCCAAACCGCTGCAAACACCGCCGGCAAGCGTGGTGCTGGAGGTAACGAATGGGTATGAACCGAATTCCACATCCAGCATAGAGCCTTGTGCACCTTCGGCCAGGATTTTCTTGCCCTGCTGTATGGCTTCGTTAATCAGGTATTCAGAGTTTACCAGTTGCAGTTTTTTCAAGGCCTCCAGTGCGCTGAAAAACGCGGTTTCTTCTGCTTCTAAATCAAAATTGGTATAGCCAAGCGCCGCAATTTGGTTGAGGTGCATGGCCACAGTTTGCCGGTAGCGCTCCATGAAATCGCTTTCCATAGCGTCGCCGATACGCAGGCCGCTGCGGCCGGTTTTGTCTCGGTAGGTGGGCCCGATGCCGCGCAATGTGCTGCCAATTTTGGCTTCACCTTTATAGGCTTCAGAGGCTGCATCCAAAATACGGTGGGTGGGCAAAATCAGGTGGGCTTTTTTAGAAACCAGCAACCTGTCTGCATAATCCGGGCAC
>CANKVN010000117.1 GCA_947487055.1 Flavobacteriales bacterium | reverse complement strand
CATGGGATGGGTTCCATCAAATATAAAATCTGTGCTAAGGTGGATAAGCTGACAATCAAATTCCGCTGAGAGTATAGCCAGGTTTTGCACGGCATCCACATTCATGGCCAAGCATGCTTCCTTGTCTGTTTCGCAGGCATCTACATTGGTCATGGCAGCGGTGTGTATAATGGCAGATGGCCGATATTGCGCCACCAGACTTCGCATGCGCGCATGGTCTGTGATATCGGCTTCTTCGTAAATATAGCCATCTTTTACGGGGTGGCGGTTAGGGCCTTTTCCTGATGCCACAAAGGGCCTTTCGGGATGCTGCAGGTATAAATCTGTAAGCTTCTGGCCCAGTAGGCCATTGGAACCGGTAATGATAATCATATTAATATTGTGAAGCCTTTTTTAATCCTCCGACCTCATTAGGCCAAGGACACCTTTTCTGATGTAATAAACACCCACTGCAGCAAAGAAAATAGCTGTGCCGACTTTACCAAATGCTTTGTATAGCAGCACCACAAGCCACATCATTTTATGGCGGCCTCCCTCACTTTCTATGTTGCCCAAATAAATGTATAAACCAAGGGCCACAAAAATCATTAATATGCCAATTATGATACTTGGCCAGGGTTTTTCATCGTTGTTGTTGCTGCTCATTATTGGGTAATTGATTATTTACAGGCAAATTTATTATTTTCCGTTAACCAATCAATCCTTTGGCTTTCAATTCCAGGTATTTGTTTATGCTCTGGATGGTTAACTCCTCGGGTTTGCAAACCATGCTCTGGATGCCATGATTGGCAAGTTCTACAGCCATTTGGCGCTTATCGGCCACCATTTGCCTGGCCACCATGCGGTTGTATATTTCCTGCAGGTTTTGCGAGGGCTCGTAGGCATAATTTTCTACCTCGGCATTGCTAAAAAACACCACCACCAGGAGGTGATGGGCATTGAGCTTTCTGAGTATTGGCAACACACGTTGCATGGCCAGTATGGTTTCAAAATTGGTGAATAAAAACAACAGCGAACGGCCGCTGCTCACGCGTTTTACGGCGTTATACATGAATTCAAAATCAGCCTCGGTGCGGCGGTATCTTTCGGCATACAGCGCATCCATGATTCTGCGCATTTGTCCTGGGCTGTTATCTGCACGGATGGCAGAACCCAGCTTATCTGAAAACGTGAGCAAACCCGCCTTGTCGCCTTTTTGTATGGCAATATTGGAAACCACCAATCCGGCATTGACGGCATAATCGAGCAGGGTCATGCCATCAAAAGCCATGTTCATGGGGCGGCTTTTGTCTATCACAATGTAAACTGGCTGGGCTTTTTCTTCGGTAAAATGGTTGGTTTTGAGGGATGTGGTTTTGCCGGTAGCTTTCCAGTTGATGTGGCGGATATCATCGCCTTGCACATATTCTTTAATTTGCTCAAACTCGTAGCTGAGCCCTATGCGGCGTATGCGTTTAAACCCATGAAAGCGGGCCAGGTTTTGCAAGGTATAGAGGCTGTATTTTCTAAGCTGCACAAAACTGGGATAAACCGCAACTTTGGCCTGCAAATCGGCACTCACCCGACGGCCCAGGATTCCTATCAGTGTTTTTAGGATTACGCGAATGTTGCCATAGCGATACAGGCCGCGCTTCAAAGGCTTAACGGAATAGGCCAGTTCCTGTTTTTGCAGTGGCCCAAGGGCTACATAAAGCCTAAACTTTCGCTCCTGCAATTCCACAGGCAGCTCATCCCATACTTCGCAGCGCCAAGGCAATATGCTGTTGTTGCGCAGGTGCAACACCACAGGGTTTTCATCGCCCAGGCTCCACTTTTCCTGGCATTGTCTGTGCATGGTTAATGGGTTTGCCGGAATAAACAGCAGCAGCATATCTACCCCTGCAGCAAATGCCAGCAACAACAAAGCTGTTTTGGCTATGGGAAACAAAGCAGGAAAGGGATAAGCCATCACAAACAAAGCCCACACGCCTCCCAGCAACCACCAGGTGCGGGGTTGTATGTAAAGGTCGAATCGGCTCGCCAGTTTTTGCATTATCTGGGAACTTCCACGGTTTTGAGGATTTCCTCCACCACCTGTTTGATGGCAATGCCTTCCATTTCGCTTTCAGGGGTTAGGATGAGCCTGTGGTTGAGCACGGGAAAGGTTACCTGCCTGATGTCGTCCGGAGTAACAAAGCTGCGGCCGTTCATGGCGGCAATAACCCTGCTGCAGCGCATGATGGCTAAACCTGCACGCGGCGAAGCGCCCAGGTACAGATCGCGGTGGTTGCGGGTAGCATTCACCACGCCGGCAATGTATCTCAGCAATTCATCTTTGATAAATACACGGTCGATAAGGCTCCTGATTTGCTTCACCTTTGCGGCAGTAAGCACAGGTTTTACCGAAGCCAGTGCATGGGTATGGTCGAGGCTGCTAAAACGCGCCAAAATCTGGTATTCCTCTTCCGGGGTGGGATATTCCATTACGATCTTCATCATAAAGCGATCCTGCTGGGCTTCCGGCAATTTGTAGGTTCCTTCCTGTTCGATGGGGTTTTGGGTAGCCAGTACCATGAAAGGCTGCGATACCGGATGGGATGTGCCATCTACCGTAACCTGGTATTCTTCCATTACCTCAAACAAAGCCGCCTGTGTTTTTGCCGGAGAGCGGTTGATTTCATCAATTAACACAATGTTGGCGAAAATGGGGCCCCGCTTGAACTCAAACTCATGGTTTTTAAGGTTGAAAACGCTGGTACCGGTAACATCAGCCGGCATTAAATCGGGGGTAAACTGAATGCGGCTGAAATCCAGGTCGAGGGAGCGCGCCAGCAATTTGGCTGCTGTGGTTTTGGCAATGCCGGGTACCCCTTCCAGCAGGATATGACCGTTGCTGAACAAGGCTGCAAGCATCAGCTCTACCATAGATTGCTGGCCGATGAGCACTTTGCTCATTTCCTGGCGAATGTGGGCTACCGCCTGGTGAAACGGCTCCAGATTCAGCTCATGCGGGCTTTGTAGTTCGTTTTGTATTTCCTGATTTTCCATAATTTTTTCTGTATTCTTGGTAAAATTGGCCTATGGCCTCATTGGTTTCGGTAAGTTCCTGGTTGCTGAGTTCTGAAAAAATGCGGTATTTTTCATGGGTTGCCATCAACCTGCTGATGGTGCGCAGGCTAACCCCTGATCGGTCTGCAAGCCGCTGCAGTTCTTCCTCGCTAAGGGTTTGCAGGCGAATGCGAAATTGCTGGCGAACAAACACCAGAAACTGCGACCATTCCCGCTGAAAGACCAGGGCGTTTTGTTTTTCGTTTTTGTAAAAACGGCCTACCGCATCCACAAATGCCATGGTATGGTTTACAGGCGCCTCTATCACCGGAATGCTTCGCTGCTTGCGCCTTCCGGCAAAAACCAAAAACAGCATGACAGAAACCAGCAACACCTGCCATGCATACCACAGCGGTGGCTGGCTTTTGATGAAGCTCAGCAAATTGCCGCCAGAAGATTTGCTAAAGGCGTCTTTTTTGGGAAAACCTGCACCCCGGTCAAACACAAGACGCTTACCGGGCAAGTGTTTTAGGATGGTAGCCAGATAATTGCGTCCATATTTACGGGTTTGATACACATTGCCAAACATGGCAGGATTGGCATGCAGAAACAGCCTGCCCGAGCCATGGTAAACACAAATCATGTCCGGACCCAGATTTGGGTGGGCTGAAACCAGGGCCACTGCGCCAAAGTCCTCTTCGGAGGCTTCAAACAAGGTATCATTTTTTCTGCCGGAGCTAAACACATTCCAGGTTTCCGGCTCATTTTTCATGCGTTTATAATGAAAAAAGGTGTACGCGGATGGCTTCGCCTGCGGGTGCCGAAATTGTACCGGGAAAGAATCCAGGTATTCGCTCTTTAAGAAAGTTTTCTGCAGTACCGGAAAATCGTTCAACAATGCCTCCGGCAGACCATTTGCGCTGACAAAGGCCGTTCCGCCCTCATAAATATGGGATTTTAATTTGGTTACTTCCTGGGGTGTGAGGTAGCAATTTCGACCCACATACATGTAAATATCGGCATTGCCGGGACTCAACCGGTTGTAGGTTTCTTCAAGGCTTTCGTTGTCCTGAATTTCATCAAACTGATCGCCATATTCCGCTTTCAGGGTGCGGTAAAACAAGGATAAATCATATGGTTCATTTTCCTCCAGCCTGTAGGTTCGGTACCATTTGTATCGGCTTTCCATTTGGGTAGCGAAATACCACAAACCCAGCAGCGATGCCAACACAAGACAAATAATGACCAAACGGTTGTTGTTCATGCGTGTCTGGCCCTTTCATACAGTTCGTGAAACACCGGTGCCATTTGTTTATACTGCAGGGCATTCGGGACAGCCTCGCCATACCATACGGTTTCGTAAATTCGGGTGGTTTGGCCAAAAAGCACATCCAGGTTGGCTTCCTGAAGTTCTTGAAGGTATTGGGTATTGGTTTTTTCCGGCGATGGTTTCACCCAATCACTGTCTATCAGCCGGCGCAGGTTTTTAAGGTACAGCAGGCGAATGGCTTTGCGGAAATCTCCGGATTCAACAGCGTCCTGCAGTGTCACCTCCAGTGTTTCGGTGTTCAGGTTCCAGGCATCTTCCCACTCCAGCGGCCCTGCCAGTGGTGTTCTTTTCCTGGCCAGGGAAGGCTTACCGGTTTTGAAAAGCAGGAAAATCAAACCACCGGCCAGCAAGAGGATGGCAATCCAAAAAATGATGGCTTTTAAACCTTCCAGGTTT
>CANKVN010000116.1 GCA_947487055.1 Flavobacteriales bacterium | reverse complement strand
TTTATCATCTAATTCCTTGATGAAATAAGCATATATGTCAAAATTAACATTATTTTTATCATTCAATTTGTTAAGCCATAATATCAATTTTTGATAATTGTAACAATCTTGGATTCTAAAAAAGAACCAACGATTATCAAGCTCAGATGTAAATAAAAAATCATAATTGGTTATCTTAATGGGTGATTTTTCATCAGAAACTTCGCATTTAATAAGCTTATAGTTAGAAAATACAGGAAACGAGTTTATGATATTTTCAATAGTCTGGGTAATTTTCTCTATGTTTATTTTATTTAATGACATTAATTAAATATTATTGCTTTTTCCATAGCGTAAAAAGTGCTAAAACCTAAATTATTGAAGTCTCCCATATCAATGATGGTATAGCCTTCTGACTTTAAAAATAAGGCCCATTCTTTATTTAAATTATACATTTTTAATTTTAACAATTCTTGATTCGAAAGTTTCTTTGTCCAATTACTAGTTGCATTAGCGAATTCTGTAAGGGCTTCATCAAATCTAGACTTCCAAATACCATTTAACGAAGATGCATCAAAAATTTCTACATCTAACTTTCTTAGATTCTTTAATTCTAAATATATATCTCTAATACCTGTCATTTCAGCATTTCCCATGGATCGGCCTATTAGTGCATATTTACCATTAGTGCCATGTCGTATTTGCTTAATGCTTAAATCAAGTATTTTATCCCCAACATTAAACAACCTTCCAGCCCCATTCGCTCCCCACCCTACAAACCTTCCCATTCGCTGGTTGAAAGCCTTGAATGACTTTCCGAAGGTTTTTTTGCTGATGGCGGCGAAAAAGGATGAGCCGCTTTTCACAAAGTTATTGAATCGGGCGTTAAAACGCAAGAGACCGGCAAAGTGCTTTAATAACTTGGCGCCCCCTCTGATCGCTACAGCGGCGGTGCCTATATGCCATACATCCCGTAAATTGCCCCAGGTGCGGTAACCCGCCTTGTGTGCATTGCGCTCCTCTTCGGTCATGGCCGCCCATACCCCGTTTATTTCTTCATCCAGCTCGGAAATGGCTACATCCGTGCAGGCCGCTGCTGCATTCAGCAAAGCCAGGCTGCTTCCTCCGCTTACCGGCACCGCAACCACACTGGCCACCAGCACCACACCCTGAATCATCTTTTGAAATTGCTTCCCATCACGCTCACTCTCCAGCGCCTTTTGCCGCTGCCGCTCCAGAAAATACACCAGCAAGACCGGCAAGGTGGTTACTTCACCCGGCCGGAAAATGTCCATGGTCTTGTAATCTCCGCAAGGCAACACATTGATTAACTCCAAAGGCCACAAGGAATCTGCATAAAACACTTCATCTTCCTTCTCCTGCCAAGAATAATCCCCCTTTTGGGTTATATATTGTTTCTGTTCAGCTCCAGTGCGGCGCCAGGTTCCCCATAAATTAAGGTAAACACGACCATCCTTCTCCATCCGGCTATAAACCCCATCTTTGTAGCCTACAAGTTCATTGAGACCCTGATAATGAGGTGCATTGTCAGATAAACCAATGTAATACTCCTGAATCCCGGCCGGATAGGTAAATTCATGCAAACCTTTTTCATCATGGTACAAATTGGTTCGGGTGGTAATTCTGTCCGAGCGCGATGCCTCAATCTGTGTAAACAACTCAATGAAAGCATACAAAACCCGCTGCCGATGTTTGGAGGATAGCACATCCTCATTCGCCCAGACCTCGCGCAGCCATTTGTATCCATTCTTTCGGAAACCCTGTAGATACAGCACTTCCAGCTCTTTTCCACTTGAGTCGCGGGTTTCCAGCAAATCCAAAAGCACATTCTGCGTCTTTACCCACCAGTAGTCTTCATCTACGCAGACCTTATCAAAAACGGCAATACGCTCTTTGGTGGTTAATTGCCGCAATACACAACGGTTATATTTCTTATCGTCTGCAAAAAATGCTGCAAAAGCGGCCCCATCTGCATTCCTGTTAATCAGCCCCCTTAAGTCAGATATTCCACCCGCATTATTCCCTGCTTTTTTAAGTAAATCCTGCAAATCAAAAACATATCTCTTGTAGTTGAAATAGCCACCCTGCTTGTTTCTCCTGAATATGCGCCTGAATATGCTATCGGTCATTATTTCCTTATTGGCGATGCAATCCAGTAGGTTATTCAGCTTTTCATCGCTGAGACTCAGGTAGGCAAAAACCGTTATGAAATCATTGAATGAGGCCTTGTCGTTTAGTTTTTTCTCAATAAAACTTTCCAAAGAATATTCCTGATCCAAGTACCACAACTTTTTATCACCACCCGGAGGGGACCATGCACCGCCAATCTGCTTAAATTTTCCTGATACTTCAAGCCCTGAAAGCCATTCCTTTACAGAACTTCCGACATAATTTCCGGCTGCACTGCCCGTTACTACCGGCATGGACAACACCCTAATCCCCTTGCCGGGTTTGCCGATTTTTGCATCCGAAAGCGAACTCTTAAACCGTCCTGCCAGGGTAATAAAACCGCCTTGCTCTTTGGCCAGAAAGGCCGCCACCCCACTCTCCGCAAATCGCGTAGAATCTACCTTGTGGGCCCTGTGGGTATAATAAATTCCTTTTCCGCCAACGGTGGATCGATACCCGGCAAAAAAGGAATCCTGAACAATATGTGCCACATAGCCATTATCACCAATGCCAAAGGAAATAAGACAACCAAATGGAGTATGACATGTCTGCGGAACATATCCTTGATTTGCACCTGTGGCGATCTTATCAAACGTAGAAAACACCGCACTCTTAATGCTGCCCGGCACCTTGATATAATTGCCTGCGGGATCAATGAAGGTGAAGGTAGTGTCTGGGTTCAGCCAAGGTTTCAGTTCTTCCACGTTCATGGTCACATACTTCCCCTCCTCCTCCTTCTGCCTCAACCCCCGCAAATAATTGCCAACCTCTTCCTTGTCGTGGATGCGTTTCCATTGCACAAAGTGCGATTGCCCGTGCGGTGCGCTGTAATCCATTAAATTGAGCGTGCTTTTTGCTTTGCCTTCGTCCTCGCCAAACGGATGCTCCAGCACCAGCAAACCGTGTCCCAGCTCGTGCGCAAGGGTGTGCGCATCGGGTTTGCTGCTGCCACAAAACACAAATCCATAGGGGTTGTTCAAACCCATGTAGCCTTTGGTATCGTCCGCTGCGGGACCGGTCAGAAACACAACCGCCGTATCCCTTCCAGGATAGCGGCTTTTAGCCTCCCACGCCTTTACAAACCGCTGCAGTTCCGGGCCGTATGCCGTATTCAGCAAACGCCTGTTTACCGCAATTTTGTCCTTTGCCGCATCATACCCGCCCACCTGCAATGCAGATGCTACCTGCACCGTGGCCTGTACACCCATGCGGCCCAGCAATGGCTGTATGGACTTTTGTACCTCGGCTGCGGAAACCCCACCACCGGTATTGCCCACCGGCACCAGCAACACATGCACCTTGCGTCCATCAACCGCTATGAGGTTTACTTTACCCAAGATGCGCCTGCCGGAAGCCTGTCCGCTGTCTTTCGGAACTATGCTGCCCACTGCCCAAACGGCATCGGACCACAAATGAAGCCTGCCCGGCACTTGCAGCCTCCAGGTGCTGTCGTTGATGCGCTCCGATTTAACCCTAACACCATCGCTGCGCAGGAACCTTGTGCTGTCGGGGTGTAGCTTTACCTTGCCTTTTCTTAACGTTGCTGTAATGCCCTCCGAAGCGCCTGTAGCAAGCAATTTCCAGCCCGGCATGTAACCTCCGGGTGGTCCATCCATACGGTCGTAGGTGCTGCCCCCGGTTTGGTTGCGGATGCTGTATTCATCCCAGGCCAAGGCATTGTTTTGCGAAGGGCCAAACAGCACCATGCTGCCATCGGGGAGCACGGAGCCGGGCATGCCCTCCCCACGCGCATCATCGGCCACAATGGGCTTTTCTGCGGGACCCTCCGGGCCGGTTATTTTTCCACCTGCACTCACATACCAGCGTTTTCCGGCGGGGTCGGTGATGACCGTGTTTTTTCCGCCAAATACGGTTTCTTCGCCTGTGGCTGTGCGGATGCGGATGCGTCCATCGCCGGTATTCTCCACCCCAAGCACTGCGGCTTCCATGCGCTTGTATGCGGTCCTGTTCCAGTTGCTGCCAAACAAATCCCGCCAGCGGTCCGACAGTTTTTCAAGGTTAAGGTTGCTCAGCACCAGCGGCTGCTGCAAAATGCGGATACTTCCGCTGATCAGGCGGCGGTCGGCATTGATGCTCACTGCTTCCCAGGTGCATGGAATGGGCACCTTGCCGGTAAATGGCAACAGCACCAAACCACTGCCGCTAAATTCACCCTTTTGCCCTTGGGCAGACAACACCTTGATGGTGAAATCCGCTGCGGTGAATGACTCTCCGGCATTTAGCGCAGCCAAGGGTTTTCGGTTGCTTAAATCAAACTGAGGAGCGGGCTTGCCGCAGGATTTGCTTTTTGCATCCCAGGCGCCTTGCTCCTGTGTGGTTGTGATGGACAGTGTGCCGGTGGGAGCACTTTCACCACCAAGACAGAGGCGGGTTACCCGTGCCTCGTAGGTTGTGTTGGGCAGCAATCCTCCCACCGATGCCATGGTATCGGCAACCATCACCGTTTGCCAGACTGGCATTCCCACCTGCCTGTACCACAGCAAATAGGCGGCGTTGCTCGCCTCGGTTGTGCTTCCCCGCCAGCGGGCGGTGAAACTCCTGCCTGCATCGGCTTGCAGTGAAAAGGCTTGCGGCATACCACAGGCATCACCAAACACAAAACTG
>CANKVN010000115.1 GCA_947487055.1 Flavobacteriales bacterium | reverse complement strand
ATCAAATCCAATGAAGGTAAAGAAAACAGCAGAAACACCCGCCATTACGCCCGAAAATCCTTTGGGCATAAATGGGGTTAACTGTGCCGTATCAACATAAAAGAAGCCCACGCCAATCACCAATACGATGACTGCAATCTTTATCATAACCATGATATTGGAGGCATTTCTGCTTTCCTTGATTCCGGTATAAACCAGCCAGGTAATGATTACATTGATAAACAAAGCGGGTAAATCCAGGATGATGCGCAAACCACCCAATATTGGTGCGGTTTTCCAGGCTGCGAGTGCTTGTGCGTCCTTTAGCGAGCCATTCGCAGCCCCTGCGGCAGATTTATAATCGGTTATAACCCATGCAGGAAGGTGAAGTCCTAAATTCTCCAGCAAATGGGTAAAATATCCAGACCAACTAAAGGCTACATAAATATTACCAATGCTATATTCCATAAGCAATGCCCAACCGATTATCCAGGCAAATAACTCACCAAAAGAAGCATATGCATACGTATAAGCGCTTCCTGCAACAGGAATGCGAGAAGCGAATTCCGCATAACACATGGCTGCAAAACCGCAGGCAACGGCACAGATAATAAACAGCAAAATCACACCGGGACCACCTGAAGCACAAGCCTTGCCAACTGAACTAAAAATACCGCCTCCAATAATGGCAGCAATGCCTAAGAATGTAAGGTCACGAACCCCAAGTACGCGGTGCAAAGCATGCCCTTCTTCGTGGGCGAAATTGTGCTTTCTGCGGCGTATGTTGTTCCAAAAAGTTGCGGGCATAAATTCAACTGCGATAATACTTCCAAATATTTGCTATTTGGTTTGGACAAAATAATATTTTATTTTTGTATAATTTTGTATGAGATTGCGTAGGCGGATTTCCATATTGTTTGCAGCCCTGATGCTGTTGAGCAGCGGTATAACGCAGCTTGCGCTTCATATTTGCCCCAGCAACGGGGTGTATTTGTTCTCCGACTGCGGCATGCACAAAAGGGAAATCCACACAACACAACTACCCGTCTGTTGCAAAAAATCAACAACCAGCCCGCAAAAAACCCAGGATTGCGGCAATTGCGAAGAAAATTTCATCTTCGCGATAACGCCCAAATTCGGCCATGTTGGGTTGATTGAAACCCATCCTCCTGCCGTAATTATTTTGTTGCATACCAACAAAACGGTTCCGGATTTGGCTTGCACTTCACCCATTCTTTTTTTAAGAGAAAAATCATGGAAACCTCCTGTCGGAGAGCCTGATATAAGGGCCAGAGATTGTTCCTGGCTGATTTAATTTTCATTCTTTTACCACGACCATTTGCGAGGGAAACCACGCTACCCAGACATTGTAAAAGAATTGAAAAACCATGAAAAAAATACACATCTTTTTGTTTGCTATATGCGCCTTGTCCTTTAGCAAACCACCAAAATACATCACCGTTTCCTTCACTGCTGAAGGAACCTGCACCATGTGCAAAGACCGAATCGAAGAAGCACTGGACAAGCCCGGCATTAAAAAAGCCGTTTACAACACTTCAGAAAAGAAGGTGACTGTAACCTATAATCCAAAGAAACTGGAGGAAATACAACTTCACAATCTTGTGGCAATTGCCGGCCATGATACAGAAAAAGTGAAAGCAACCCAGGCCGCCTACATGGAATTACCGGATTGCTGCAAATACCGCGATGGAGCAAAATGCGACGATTAATATACCTCACCCTCGGTATCGGCTGTTGCTCCCCTTTCTTCGGACTTTCACAAACCGACACCACCAAGCCCGGTAAGGAAATTGATATTGTTGGCGAGAAAAAGGGCAGCAAAATTCAAGGTAAGGGTATACAGAAGTCGGAAATTCTCAACGAGAATGAGTTTAAGAAAGCGGCATGCTGCACCCTAAGCGAAAGCTTTGAAACCACCAACACCATAGAGGTAAGCAATGCAGATGGCGTAAGTGGTATTCGGCAAATTGAACTGCTTGGATTGGCTGGGAAATATGTGCAAATGACCAAATCAAACATGCCCACCATTCGCGGTTTGTCTGTGCTAACAGGATTGAGCCATATTCCCGGGCCCATGGTTTCTGAAGTTCATATTGCCAAAGGAACAGGAAGTGTTTCGCAAGGATTTGAGGGAATGACCGGCGGTATCAATTACGAATTGAAAAACGAACCTACAGCACCACGTTTGTTTTTAAATGCTTACCTCAATAACCAGCTTCGCGGAGAAGCCAATGCTGTGGTAAAAAGCCGAATCAACCAGAGAACCTTCAACCATGCTTATTTACACTATGGCGGTCAATGGCTTACCATGGATCAGGGAAAAGATGGCATGACAGATATGCCCCTTTCCAATCGGGTATTTGTTGGCAACCAAATCACGCAATACAACAAGAAAAACGAATGGATTGCGGGTTTTTCTCATGTAAATGACCAGCGAAGAGGTGGAGACATCCGTTATTTTGACAGAAAAGAACCCGAGAATGCCGTCTTTCACTTCAACATGTCAGAATCCAAAACCGATGCATGGTTAAAGTTTGGGCTTTTTCTGAACGAAAGTGCAACAAAAAGTATCGGACAGATTTTACATGTTAACCAGCAAGAAACACATGCGTTGTTAAATTCCTTGCGCGACCGCCATTACAAGGGTTCTCAGCAAAGTTTGTTTTACAGCGCCACCTTTGCCAGCCCGGAAGAAAAAACCATAAGCACACGCAGCGGTCTTAGCATAACTGCCGACAAGGTGAAGGAACAACTCTTAGATTCCGGAAATGTATTGTTCGCTCCAATCAGGACCGAAATAAATACAGGTATGTTTACAGAATGGGTATTCAAATCCGGTGAAAATAGCCTGGTGCTGGGTATGAGGGGCGATTATAACTCCATTTTCGGCTGGTTGTTAACACCCAGAATACATGGAAAATTGGCTTTGGGGAAAAATGGGAACAGCCTGCACATGCAAGCGGGACGAGGTGTTAGAACAGCATGGATTTTCTCCGAAAACCTACCCTTGATGATCAGCAACCGCCGCGTGGTGATTGACAATTACCAACAAGGCGGAGCCTACGGACAAAAGCGCGAAGATGCCGTGAATGTTGGCCTTAGTTATGTGCATCCTTTTCGTGCCTTTGGCTATCCGGCAACCTTCAGTGTGGATGCATTTCACACCCGTTTTTTCCACCAGCTTATTGCAGACCGGGATCAGGATCCGGCTACCCTGTTTATTTCCGCAACCGATAAAAGCCGGAACTATGCCCTGCAATCAGACATACAGCTGCAACCACACCGCAGAATAGAAATTAAACTGAGTTACCGCTACATCGACAACCAACAGCCATTGGGCGGCGCCATGCGCTTGCAGCCGTTGCTTTCGAAACACCGGATGGTATCGGTGTTCGGTTTCAAAAACAGGAAAAAATGGTTTTTCGATGCCATTGTGCAGTGGAACAGCCCTAAGCGATTACCGCTAACCCTTAAACTTCAGGAATCAGAGCAGATGCCAAAATTCAGTCCTTCCTATACCATTTTGAATATCCAGATCAGGAAAGACATTGGTAAAAAATGGGAATGGTATATGGGCGGAGAAAACCTGCTTAATGTGGTGCAGAAAAACCCGGTATTGTCGGCAAAAAACCCGGAACAGCCATGGTTTGATGCTGCTTTTGCCTGGGGACCTGTAAACGGGATAAATGTATTTTCTGGCTTTCGGTTGAAATTACCCTAAGCTGTAGCTTTACCTTTTACAGGCTTCTCATAATCTTCTCAAACTTGGGGGCTTTGGCGAAGACATAATAATCAATCCAGCCTTTTACCAATTCCGAGAGGTACTCCTCAAGCAACAATTGAAATTTTTCTTTTTCTGCAACGCCCAAGGCCGCAGATCCCGGTATGTCGTGTATTTCAGCTTTTTTGAAAATCCCGTCCCGAAAAACAAGTTTTGCCTTGGCTATAGAATCTCCATGCAAAGCATAAACAGATAAAGGTGAGGAATCGGTTTTCAGGAGAAAAACCTCAAAGCCAAAGTATTCCAACAAGGGAACTTTGGTGGCGGTAGAAATCATTGTAGCAGTATCCATCTTCAATTAAACAAGGGCTGAACCCATTTTCAATTAATCAAAGATAGTATTATTTAAACAAAATGAAATATTTTCACATTTTTATTTAAACAAAAATTGTATTGCTGCTGAAATTTGCTTGTAAAGTTGTTGTAAAACTGGTTGTTTTTTGAGTAGTTCCAGGTGCCCTTCGATTACCGCCTGATCATTGCGAATGGCTGGTCCTGTCTGTACTTCAGTCGGGCTAAATGCCTGCACTTTTTCGGCAGTCTGCTTAATGATTGGTTTCAGCAATGATGGAGATAAGCCATGTTCTTCCAAAATATTTCCTGCAAACACATACATGGCGTTGCTGAAATTATTGGCCACCACCGCGGCCACATGGGCAGCATTCCGGGTTTCAGAATTTGCAATTATAGGAACCCCTCCAGTAGTTTCTGCCAGGTGTATTAAGCCTTTACGCAGTTTTTCATCTGGTGATTCAATAAATACAGGCACTTGCTGCCAAACCGATTGAATTTCTTTACTGAAGGTTTGCATTGGCCACCACACGGCATCAATTCCTGCCTGCATTGCTGTAGCACCGCTGCAATGGATGAGCTTGGCTCCCCTGCTGCTTAGCGTTTTGGCAGCATCGGCTATAAATCGGTCCGGGACGCACAAAAACACCCAGTCATCCTGCTCAAATTCAACATCATAAGCACATACTGGATTGATTCCGGCAGCACTTGGATTTCTGCTAATCCAACCTTTGAAAACATAATCTTTATTGCTTTGGATGTGCTCACCCAAAGCCAATGCCAGGTTTCCGGTTCCTGCGATATAACAATTCTTAGGCAGCATGCTGCTTCATGCGGTATATAACCGCCATGGCAAATCCAACAACCATAATAATTGTGCCGGC
>CANKVN010000114.1 GCA_947487055.1 Flavobacteriales bacterium | reverse complement strand
ACTCAAATTGGATAATTTCATGAGTGTCAGTTCCAGCAACAAACGGGGATGACGGCTTGTTTTGTATTTTTCGTCACAATCGTTGAGCAGGTTTAATCCATTCAATATGAGGGAAAAACCCATGGCGGCAGATTGCTCTGCATATTTCTGCCTGAAGGTATCGGAAACATCCAGCAAACGGGCTGTGCGGGCATCTTTGCAAACCGCAAGGTTCCTGAAGTGGGCAGCAAGCCCGGAAATAAACACAGAACCATCAAACCCTTTGCGGATGATGTTATCCAAGGTAATGATACAGGTAGCGGTATCGCCTTTTATCATGGCATCGGCAACCTCGAAATAGGTGTCCGAATCCAGTTCATTGAGAATTTCAACGGATTTTGCATAGGTGAGGGCACCATCGCTGTAACTGACCAACTGATCAAAAATAGACAGGGCATCGCGCAAACCACCATCTGCTTTTCGGGCAATAAGATGAAGTGCATCGTCGTCGGCATTTACCCCTTCTTTGGATGCAATATCTTTGAGATGTGCAACCATGTCCCGGATTTCAATCCGGTTAAAATTAAACACCTGACAACGGCTGAGAATGGTTGGCAGTATTTTATGCTTTTCGGTGGTAGCAAGGATAAAAATAGCATAAGGAGGCGGCTCCTCCAGGGTCTTCAAAAATGCATTGAAGGCCGCAGCGGAAAGCATGTGCACCTCATCGATGATGTAAACCTTGTATTTGCCAATCTGTGGCGGTATCCGCACCTGTTCAAGCAAGTGGCGTATATCATCAACCGAATTGTTGCTGGCGGCATCCAGTTCAAAAATATTGAAAGCAAAATCCTGGTTGGGATCTACATCGCCGTCTTTGCTGTTAATGACCTTAGCAAGGATGCGTGCACAGGTGGTTTTACCCACGCCACGGGGGCCGGTAAACAAAAATGCCTGGGCGAGCTTGTTGCTTTCAATTTCCCGCATCAGCGTATCGGCCACATGCTTCTGACCCACAACCGAATCGAAATTGGTGGGTCTGTACTTTCTGGCAGATACGATGTATGGTTCCATGAACTGTTTGCAAAATAAAACGGAAGGCAGCAGGTTGCCAAAAGTTGTGTATAAGTGCTGAAAATAAATTTCAACCCTTACTATTTTATCCAAAATTACTTTTTTTTTATCAATCCCAATGAACCTTTTGCATCTTTGCACATCTAATTTATTCATGCGTTCATTTGTTTTCTTGTTGCTCATCTTTTTCGGAATGAGTGCAACAGCCCAACCATACAGCGACAAGCAAGGCGGGATGCCGGTTTCAGGCAAAATATTTTCCAACCAGGGCAAGCCGGTTTATCCTTGTTTTCTGAAGTTCACTTATTTGGGTCCAGACTCACCAAGCTCAAGAAGCAGAACCGATTCCAGCGGTTTCTTCCGTTTAAGGTTGCAAAATCCCGGAAAATACCGTTTAACGGCAAATGCTGAGGGATACAACACTTTAAGTGACGTTTTCACCTTTAATGATGCAAGCGAATCTTATGATTTGAGAATCCTGGTGATGAAAAAGAATGACACCGGAAAAATCAAGGAGGTATTAATCGTATCGGATGCTTCACCCATAAGGCTAAAAGGCGATACAACAGAGCATTCCGCATCTTCTTATAAAACCAATCCCGATGCAACGGCAGAAGATTTGGTTGGCAAAATGCCGGGAATAACCACCAGCAATGGCCAAGTTCAGGCACAGGGCGAAAATGTTAAGCAGGTGCTCGTGGATGGCAGACCCTTTTTTGGGGATGATCCTGCATCGGTGCTTAGAAACTTACCCGCAGAGGTTATTGATAAAATTCAGGTTTTTGACCGCAAAAGCGATCAGGCACAGGTTACGGGATTTGATGACGGAAACACCTCAAAAACAATCAATATTATCACCAGGCAGCAGTTCAGAAATGGAAGTTTTGGCAGGGCCAATGCTGGTGTTGGAACCGAAGACCGCTTTAAAGGAAATGCAAGTTACAACCGTTTTAAAGGTGCGAGAAGGCTGACTTTGCTGGGTTCTGCGAACAACACCAACGACCAAAACTTCAGTACGGAAGACCTAATGGGCGTGATGGCCGGCAGTGGTGGCAGTGGCGGCGGAATGCGCGGCATGATGGGTGGCATGGGCGGAATGCGCAGGCCCGGCGGTGGCAGTTACGGTCCTGCATCTCCCAGCGACAATTTTACAGTGGACCAGCGGAATGGTATCACCCAAACCATGGCTTTCGGACTCAATTACAGCAACAAATGGAAAAAGAGCGAACTTAGTACATCTTACTTCGTGAACGCCACAGAAAACAACAACAGGTCCAATACCACACGGTATTATGTAACAGGCAATCAGGACGGGCTCCTATACCGCGAAACGAATGAAGCTGAAACCAAAAACACCAACCACCGTTTAAACGCCCGATACGAATGGAAGCCGGATACCATGCACAGTTTTTTGTTCACGCCAAAGGTTAGTGTGCAAGTCAATCAGCCTACAACCGTTGTAAATGGGACCAACGTGTTTGGCATCAACGCCATCAGCAGTACAGGCAATTATTACTCGGCAGACCTAGCCGGATACAATGCCAGCCTGGGCTTGCAGTACAATGTTCGATACAAAACAAGAGGAAGATCACTAACCTTAAACGCCACTCCGGGCATGAGCGGAAACAAAGGCAACAGTTCCTGGAAAACCATTACCGATCAGTTGCTGGATGCGCTGCCTGCATTTTCCAACGATGTGAAAGCCAACCAGGACAGGAAAACCCTAAGCGGCAATGCCGCAATAACCTATACTGAACCATCAGGGAAATACGCCATGTGGAGTTTTTCGTTGAATGGCAACATGAACGAAACCAAAAGCGATAAACGAACCAGTGCCTGGGACACAGTGACCAAGGAATACAGCAGACCGGATACGTTATTATCCAACACCTTTAACAGCCAGTATTCCAACACCAGCGCAGGAATTTCTTACCGCTGGCAAAAACAAAAATGGAGCTGGAACATCAGCTTGAATGCACAACAGGCATGGTTAAACAACGAAGTGCAATTCCCTGTAAATTATCGTTTGAGCAAACCCTTCAGCAACCTGCTTCCGGGAGCCATGCTGATGTTCAAACCATCAGAAAAAGAAGGCTTACGGGTTTTCTACCGCAGCAGCACCAATGCGCCATCCATCGATCAGCTGCAGGAAGTTGCCAACAACAGTAATCCGCTGAGTATCAGCACGGGTAACAGCAACCTGAAACAAGAGTTTCAACACGCCATGTTTAGCCGTTATTCATGGGTTAATGTTAAAAAAGGAACATCCGTATTTTTAATGGTTTCAGGAACAACAACCAAAAATTACATTGGAAATACCACCAACATTGCGTTTAATGATACACTGCTTTCCGGTACAAATATTTTCCTGAGAACCGGTGCACAATTGACCAGGCCGGAAAATTTGCGTGGAAACCGTTCTTTCAGAACATTTCTGAACTACAGCATGCCAATCAACAAAATTAAATGTAACCTGAACGTTAGCGCAGGTGCCTCTATCAGCCGCACTCCCGGAAAAGTAAACAATGCGATCAATTATGCCAATAACCTAACGCCAAGTGTTGGTTTGGTTATCAGCAGCAACATTTCCGAAAAAGTGGATTTCACCTTGTCGTCCAATACATCCATAACATCGGTTAACAACTCTTTGCAAACCGGATTAAACAGCCAGTTCACGAACCAAAACAGCCGCTTCCGCATTCAGGCCCAGCCATGGAAAGGGTTGGTATTGCAAACCGACATCAACCACCAGTTATACAAAGGTTTATCAGGGGGATTGAACAACAATTTCATGCTTTGGAATGCCGGTATTGGCTACAAATTCTTGAAAAAACGGGCCGCAGAAATTCGTTTCACAGCGTTTGATTTATTAAAACAAAACAACAGCCTGAGCAGGAATATTTCGGAAACCTATTACGAAGACGTGCAAACCAACGTTTTGCAGCGTTTTTATATGGTTACATTCACCTACAACCTCAGGGCGTTCAAAATGCCTGAAGGTGGCGAAAAACGTGGCTCCTGGGGCCCCCACGGTCATTAATGCCGGGCTGCAGCCATGGTGTAAATTTCCTGAAGCTGCTCCGAAATTTTTTGAGGATCTATTTTGCTAAGCAACAACCCTCTTCCCACCTGCATTTGCAATTGATGTTCAGGAATTAAACTTTCCATGATTACAGCGGCCATTTCATTGCTGTCATTGGGATTAAAATACCTTGCGGCCTCTCCTGCCAGTTCGCGAAAAACAGGAATATCAGAAACCGCCATGGGCAAATTTTTTGCTGCTGCTTCGGCTATGGGAATGCCAAAACCTTCAAAAAAACTGCAGTTTACGGATAATGAAGCATGGTGCATCAAGGCATGCAAAACAGCCTCATCACAATTGGGATACAACTTGATTCGGGCTTGCAATTTTTCCAGGCTAATATGGTTTTCACATTGTTTTAGCGTTTCACCGGAAGCGCCTGCCAATATAAGATTCAACCCTGTTTGGTGCGCAATTTTAGTAAAGGCCTCGATCAGGGTTCCATGGTTTTTTCTGGAGGTAAAACTGCTCACATACAACATGTATGGTTCCGTTTCCGGGCATGCAACATTGGGTTCTGAGTGCCATTCATTGCTAATGGGTTGGTAAACCACCCTTACTTTGCTTGTGTATTTTGGATAAAACAGGTCTAAATCATCCGCAGTTGCGCGGCTTGCAGCAACCACCACATCTGCGACCTTCAGCGCGTGTTTGGTTTTCCAATGGTAAATAACCCGGTCAAAAAATGGATAATATCCGGGGAATCGCTTGAAAATAACATCATGAATGGTAACCACAGCGCCTATTCCCGATTGTTTCAGGCCGAAAGGCAATTCATTGCTTAAGCCGTGATAGACCTTAATCCGGTCGCGTTTTAAATCGGATACCACGCCAAAAGTGCGCCACCACTTCCCTTTCCTGCCGGCTTCTGCAATATTTATCCCATGTTGTTTTTCTGAAGATGAAGATTTCCCAGGTGCATAGAGAAACAG
>CANKVN010000113.1 GCA_947487055.1 Flavobacteriales bacterium | reverse complement strand
TGCACTGCAGGATATCGGTATTCAGGCGTCTGTTACCTATGCTCCCGACAACAAGGCTGCATTGACAAAACAGCTGCAAACCGCGATGGATGCTGCCGATTGGGTACTTGTTACCGGGGGCGTTTCGGTCGGTGATTATGATCTTGTGGTGCCAGTTCTGAATGAACTTGGTGTGCAAACCGTTTTTCACCGGATAAAACAAAAGCCTGCCAAGCCATTTTATTTTGGCACAAAAGGAGAGAAGTGCATATTCGGTTTGCCCGGCAATCCGGCTTCGGTGCTCACTTGCTGGTATGCCTGGATAAGGCCGTTTTTGTTGCAGGCAACAGGGCTGAATGAAATTAGCTACCGGCAAACTGCCATTCTGCAACAGGATTTGGCCAAAAAGCCCGGTCTTACACAATTTATCAAAGGCTATGCCGCCAATGGGCAGGTGCATGTGCTGTCGGGGCAGGAAAGCTATCGCATGGATGCATTTTCAGAAGCAAATTGTTTTATTGTGCTGGATGAAGATTCAGAAGGCGGCAACCAGGGAAGTCCGGTGAATTTAATCATGTTTCATTAAAATGGACTTAACCTTTTTATTGCTGGGTTTTGCGCTGGTAGCCTTTTTGTATGCGGGTGTAGGGCATGGTGGTGGCAGCGGTTATCTCGCCGTGATGGCACTTTGCAGTTATTATGGATACCTGGCCCGTCCGGACGCACTGGTGCTGAACCTGGTGGTTTCTGGTATGGCATTTTTGCAGTTTTACAAAGGCGGATATTTTAAACTGCGCGATTTTCTTTGGCTGGCAATATTTTCGGTTCCCATGGCTTTTCTGGGAGGGCTTACACCCATTGAAGATGCTTTATACAAAAGGATTTTGGGTGTGATGCTGATGTCTGCATCGGTACTCATGATTTTTAGGCCGGCGGAACCCAAAAATATCAGCGAAATGCCTCCAGCTGCCGGGGCGATTATTGGCTCTGTTATTGGCTTTGCCAGCGGACTCACCGGCATTGGCGGTGGCGTTTGGCTTTCTCCCATTTTGCTGCTGGCCGGCTGGGCCGGACAAAAACAAACCGCCGCGTTGAGTTCGGCATTTATTTTTGTAAACAGCCTGAGTGGTTTACTGGGCTGGGTAAAAGCAGATAAGCCCTGGGATGAAAATTTACCCGTGATGATCGCAATTGTTTTGATTTTCGGTGGATTGGGCGCCTGGCTGGGTGCCGGAAAATATCAGTCCAAGGCCATGAAATGGCTTTTGGCGACGGTGTTGGGCATTGCTTCGGTGAAGTTGCTGATGGTTTAATTTAATCTCAAAAGATACCGTGTATCTTCGCCCCGATGAACGACATCACCCATAAAATCACCACCCTGCGCACTGCCATTGCAGAGGCCGTGGTGAAGGTTAGTGAGGCAAGTACCATTGAGGCTATTCAAAACAAGCGCGTTCCCAAAGGCGATGTGTTTGAGTTTGCCCGTGCTGCTGCTTTGCTGGCGGTGAAAAATACCGCACAGGTAATTCCGGATTGCCATCCATTGCCGGTGGAGTCCTGCAAGGTGAGCATGGAAATTAAGCATGATACAGTTGTGGTTTCCGTGGAGGTTAAAGCCATTTACCGAACGGGTGTGGAGGTGGAAGCCATGCATGGCGCTGCCATTGCGGCCTTGACCATGTATGATATGCTAAAACCCATTGATAAGGGCATCGAAATACAGCACATACGGCTGGTGGCCAAAAAAGGCGGCAAATCAGATTACACCGATATCCCGAAACGCGAAATAAAAGCTGCCGTGGTGGTATGCAGCGATACGGTTTCTGCGGGCAAAAAAGAAGACAAGGCAGGAAAAGCCATCATCTCCAAACTGGAACAATATGGCATTACAGTAAAAGAATACAGCATCATTCCGGATGAGCAGGAATCAATCGCCGGTAAGGCATTGCAAGCAGCGGCAAATGCTGTGGATTTGCTGATTTATACGGGAGGTACGGGCTTGTCTAAACGCGATATTACCCCGGAAACGATTTTGCCCTTGCTTCACCGGGAAGTTCCCGGAATCATGGAGGCTGCGCGAAAATATGGACAGGAGAGGATGCCGTATGCGATGGTTAGCCGGGGCGTGGCAGGCTACATCGACAATACGCTGGTGATTACCATGCCCGGCAGTACACGCGGTGCCGAGGAAACCATGGATGCGCTGTTTCCTTATGTATTGCACCTGTTTAGGGTTTCAGATGGCGCCAGACACGATTGATAGGGCTGACAAATAACTGACAAATTGTCCATTGACTGACAAATTGTAATACAATATACAGAAAAAAAGTCATATTTCCAAATTGGCACAGGGTTGGATAAGGAATAGGAACAACCGTAATAAACTATAATTGTATGTCCGTAAACGTAAAACCTCTGGCCGATAGGGTTCTAGTAGAACCTCTCGCAGCCGAACAAAAGACTGCAGGTGGTATCATCATTCCCGATACCGCTAAAGAAAAACCTCAAAAAGGCACTGTGGTAGCCGTAGGCGAAGGCAAAAAAGACGAGCCGATGATCGTTAAAGTAGGCGATTCTGTGCTTTATGGTAAATATGCCGGCACTGAAATCAGTGTTGATGGTAAGGATTATCTCATCATGCGTGAGAGTGACATTTTCGCAATTATTTAAAACTTAAGAAAAACATGGCAAAGAAAATCGAATTCAATGTAACCGCCCGCGAAGGATTAAAGCGTGGTGTTGATGCATTGGCAAATGCAGTAAAAGTAACTTTAGGTCCAAAAGGCCGCAATGTGGTTATCGATAAAAAATTCGGTGCTCCGCAAATAACCAAAGACGGTGTTACCGTAGCAAAAGAAATTGAACTGAGGGATCCTGTAGAAAACATGGGTGCCCAGATGCTGAAAGAAGTGGCCAGCAAAACCGCAGATCTTGCCGGAGATGGAACCACAACAGCAACAGTACTGGCCCAGGCCATCGTTACTGCTGGATTGAAAAACGTTGCCGCTGGTGCAAATCCCATGGATTTGAAGCGTGGTATTGACAAAGCGGTGAAAGTTATTGTAGAAAGCCTTGATAATATGAGTCAGGCTGTGGGCGACGACAACTCGAAAATTGAGCAGGTTGCCACCATTTCTGCCAACAACGATAACACCATTGGCAAATTGATTGCAGAAGCCATGAAAAAAGTGGGTAAAGACGGCGTTATCACGGTAGAAGAAGCCAAAGGCACAGACACCACGGTAGAAGTGGTAGAAGGTATGCAGTTTGACCGCGGTTACCTGAGCCCCTATTTTGTAACCAATGCAGACAAAATGGAAGCGGATCTCGAGAACGCCTTCATCCTGATTTACGATAAAAAAGTAAGCACCATGAAAGACCTGCTTCCAGTATTGGAAAAGGTTGTGCAAACCGGAAAACCTTTGGTAATTATTGCTGAAGATGTTGAAGG
Organism: Flavobacteriales bacterium; assembly: GCA_947487055.1. GTDB lineage: Bacteria > Bacteroidota > Bacteroidia > NS11-12g > UBA955 > RGEC01. The sequence goes on along the minus strand of CANKVN010000113.1, from coordinate 1,646 downwards.
CGAAGCCCTGGCTACTTTGGTGGTAAACAAAATCCGTGGTTCCCTCAAAATTGCTGCTGTAAAAGCTCCTGGTTTTGGCGATCGCAGAAAAGAAATGTTGCAGGATATTGCCATCCTTACCGGTGGTACTGTAATCAGCGAAGAGCAAGGCCGCAGGCTGGAAGATGCCCAGCTGGCTGATTTGGGACGTGCAGAAAAAATCACCATAGACAAGGACAACACCACCATCGTAAATGGTGCCGGTGAAAAAGAAACCATTGTTGCCCGTGTTAACCAAATCAAAGCACAAATTGATTCTACCAGCAGCGATTACGACCGTGAGAAGTTGCAGGAGCGCCTGGCCAAACTGGCCGGTGGTGTTGCTGTATTGTATATTGGTGCTGCTACAGAAGTGGAAATGAAAGAAAAGAAAGACCGTGTGGATGATGCGTTGCACGCAACCCGCGCTGCGGTTGAAGAAGGTATCGTCCCAGGTGGAGGAGTTAGCTTTATTCGTGCCATTAAGGCATTGGATGGCTTAGCCGGCGAAAACGAAGACGAAACCACCGGTATCGGCATAGTGCGTCGTGCCTTGGAAGAGCCTTTGCGCCAGATCATTGCCAACGCAGGTGGCGAAGGCAGCATTGTGGTACAAAAGGTAACCGAAGGTTCAGGCGATTTCGGATACAATGCCCGCACCGAAAAATACGAAAACCTGATTGCTGCCGGTGTTATCGACCCCAAAAAGGTAAGCCGCGTAGCCTTGGAAAATGCCGCATCAATTGGTGGCATGATCCTGACTACAGAATGCGTTCTTTCTGAAATCAAAGAAGAAGAAAAAGGACATTCGCATGGCCCCGACATGGGTGGCATGGGTGGAATGATGTAATCAGTTCCAGGAAATTAAATTAGAAAAGGCTGCCCGCAAGGGTGGCCTTTTTTTTTTAAAAATATTTAGTTGATAGTTACATAACAATACAATAATTTGCCATGGTTTTTTTTACTGCGTGAATAAAAGGATAAAGTTTGGCAATGTGGGCTACCAGAAAACCATCCTCTGGGTGATCATGTTATGTTGCAGCTTTCAGCAGGGGTGGGGGCAGCAGGTGATTATTCCGCAACCCACAGCTAACCTATAGAAAACACAAAGAAATTTCATCTGTGAAGTCATTTGAGAGAAAAACATAAAAACACAACCCCATTTAATGATAAGCTTTTATACTGCCACCCATGGCAAAACAATAAAAACATTCAAAAACCCAACATCCACGAGAAGCCGGTTGAACATTTTAAAATTCCTAAGCGCTTTTGCTTTGGTAATGATGCTGGGAGTGAATGGGGTGATGGCGCAGACGTCAATAATCTCTAATGTTGCTGGTGGTGGAACTTTACCAACCAATTGGACTTCAAATAATGGGAACACTTCAAATCCAATTGATCAGAGTAGTTATTATCTTGTTGAGAATACAAATGGCGGTGCAGATAACATTACTACTGGAGCGTTAGATTTAAGCAGTTATTCATATGTTGTAATTCAAGTTGATCTTGCAACTTTTGGAAGTGGTACAGCAAATACTTTACGAGTTGATGTTTCAACTGCTGCTTCATATGCTTCAGTTGCAAATTACAATGCACCCTCAACACCTTCTTCATCTACTTATATTACA
>CANKVN010000112.1 GCA_947487055.1 Flavobacteriales bacterium | reverse complement strand
ACGGTTTCGTAAATTCGGGTGGTTTGGCCAAAAAGCACATCCAGGTTGGCTTCCTGAAGTTCTTGCAGGTATTGGGTATTGGTTTTTTCCGGCGATGGTTTCACCCAATCACTGTCTATCAGCCGGCGCAGGTTTTTAAGGTACAGCAGGCGAATGGCTTTGCGGAAATCTCCGGATTCAACAGCATCCTGTAGAGTCACCTCGAGTGTTTCGGTGTTCAGGTTCCAGGCATCTTCCCACTCCAGCGGCCCTGCCAGTGGTGTTCTTTTCCTGGCCAGGGAAGGCTTACCGGTTTTGAACAACAGAAAAATCAAACCACCGGCCAGCAAGAGGATGGCAATCCAAAAAATGATGTCTTTTAAACCTTCCAGGTTTGTTGGCGCCTTAAAATCGGGCATCCTGGGTCTTTTTGGGTCTTTTTTCTCGGCCTCAACCTCCTCATAGTTAAGCCTGGCTGCCCGCTCTTCCATGGCTTTCTCACTGGCCTGTTTGCCACTCAGCGTCTCCGACTGAAACAGGGTTTGTCCGCCAGGATGGTTCATGGCCGCGGGGTCTCCTTCCGGATAACCCACATCGACAGAATCCGTCGCATCTTGCGGCAGCTGGATTTCTTCCTCCTGCGCAAGCAGCAACAAAGGAAGCAGCAGCAGCAGTATGGCGCTATTCCGTTTCCACACCATATACCTCCTTCCGAAAACCTATTCCATGGATTCTTTTTAGCAACCCGCTACCTGTTTGTTTTTCATGCAAAACGATTCCGTTCAGCATATAAAAATATCCCCCGGCCAGCAAGAACAAGGGCCAGAGCACAAAATTTAACTGCACATAAAAACCCAAAACCTCTTTGGAAAAAGGATTGACATTCTGCATGGAGGAGCTGAAATTTAGCATTACTGTAATGAAAAACCACAACCCCATCATGAGCATGAAATACAATACCGTTATCAGCAGCATGCTGCCAAAAAAGCGGCCAAAATGCTTACCCATCATACCGAAAGAAGCCCTAAACCCGCGGAATAAATTGCCCTGATAATGCAAAATCCCCAATCCAAGCCCCATGCTCAGCAGTGGCCACAGCAGCCATAAAACAGGCCACCAGAAACCCTGCACCAGCCACAAAATTGCAGCGGCGGTTGTGGCATACAATGCCGTTTTTAACCATGCGCCAAATTTCACAGTTTTGCCTGCCCAGGCGGAAGCCTGCAGCTGCAAAACCGCAAATACCATAAACCACATCAGCAGAAGTACCGGAAGCAACTCCGGAAAGCGGGCAGCCGAAAACACGTAGCGGCAAGCATAAATGTTCCAAAGAATTAGTTTTGCACCGCTGGTAACAGCTTCAAAGATGCTATCGGGGTTGGCCTGGGTACTGCTGTACACCCAGCGGCGCAGCTGAAAAGCCACATCCCTTGTGATATCCTGATTTCCGAGGTGGTTTGCCAGGTAAAATCCGGCAATGCCCAGTCCCAGGGATAGCAAGCCCCATAGCGCCATTGATTTGCGCAGGCGGTAAACCGTCATCATCAGCACCCCGCCAATGCTATGCAAGGTTTCCGGAATAAACTCCAGAACGGTTTCCGGACGGGGTTGCTCCTCCTGCACATCAAATTGCTTATTTCTGCGGTGTTTCAGCCAGGGCAGTATTAGAAAGTAATACAGCATAAAACCGAGGCTCAACAAAATAATTAGGGTGCGCTGCACATTGCCAATATTGGTAAAGCGGGTCAGGTAACTCTCGATGAATGCCGCCACAATGATGATGGGGATACAGACCAAAAACATGGTGATGCTCTTTCGGGCAGCGTTTTGAATGGCTTGTGTGCGTGTTAGGGTGCCTGGAAACAGCAATCCCGAACCCAGCATAATGCCTGCTGCGCCCTCAACAACCATAGAGAGTATTTCCAGCGTACCATGCTGATAAACCGTGAGCACATATTCTCCGGTAAGCCCGCGGGAAGTGAACATGTAGGTAAAAACACCAAGCACAATGCCATTGGTGAGCAGCAAATACAGCGTGCCCACACAAAACAGGGCACCAAAAACAAAAAAATAAAATCCCACACGGAGGTTGTTGGTAGCAATACCCAAAAACATTTCGCCTGCAGAATCGTGTTTGTAAACGCCCAGGGGATCTCCTTTTTCAATGTTATTTTCGGTCATGTTTACATAGCTGCTGCCCAATACGGTATGGGCAAACTGTGCATCATGGCGGGTACCAAAAAAACCAACCAAAAAACCCAGAAGCACCGTCATAAAAGACACCAGCATGTATTGTCTGGCACTGAAATGAATGCGTGGTGCGGTCTGCGTAAAAAACTGCACCATGGCCTTGCGGTTGAATGGGCGGCTTTTATAAATTTTGTCGTAAACAGGGGTCAGGAGGTTATTCAGAAACACCCTCACTGAGCGGTTTGGATAGTAGGTTCTGGAATATGCCAGGTCGTCGTTAAGCTCCAAAAAAGCCCGTTCCAGTTCATCGGGGCCCAGGTTTTGGGCCTGAATTCCCTCCTCAAACCGTTTCCACTTTTCGCTGTTGCGATCTATGAATTTGGACTCCCGCATTTTCCTTACAAGAATAGCATATTTAGGCTGATATCAAGCCGCGGCACGCTTAAAAAAGGCCATTCGTGGATAATTTATGCTTTTGGGTTAAGTTTGTGGCTGCATGGCCAAAACCATTGAAATACAAACTGCTCAGCAGGTGGTACTCAGCTACGATCTGGCTTCTTCGGGTGCCCGTGTTGTATCCACCCTGATGGATGTATTTATTCAGGTGTTGCTGCTGGTAGTGCTGGGTTTTGGTCTGGGCGGCACACTGCTGGGCGGCTGGCTTGGTTTTGTTGTATTCACCTTTTACCAGCTTGGCTGTGAAACCTTATTTAACGGACGATCTCCCGGAAAAATGGTAGCAGGCATAAGGGTAATGCGCACCGACGGCGCAGCCCTGGGTTTTACCGATTGCTTTCTTCGCTGGGTCTTGCGGCCTCTGGACATTACCTTTTCCGGTGGTGCGCTGGCTTTGTTTTTGGTGCTGGGATCCGAAAAACGCCAACGCCTTGGCGATATGATGGCCGGCACAGCAGTGGTTAACCGCAAGTACGGGCTACATTACCGGTTTGCAGATTTGCAGCGGCTGCACCAAAGCAGAAACCAGGAAGAAGTGCTCTGGCCGCAATTGCGGCATATTGAGGAAAAACACATTCTGCTGGTTAAAAACACCCTGTTTGCTGCAGAAAATTATACCACCCGAGCCTATGAAGCTGCCCTTGACGCTTGTGCAATTCAAATGGCTGGATTGCTGGAACTGGAGGAAGTTCCGGCCAATAAACGGGGATTTTTACAGCGTGTGGTCGACGATTATATTGTCCTTACCCGTTGATACCGCTGTTTAAGTGCAGCCTTTCATCCCGGACTTTGATTTTGTGCTTTGGCAACGGAGAGGATTCATTAATTTTGTAGCATGAAACTCGTATCCTTTGCCCATGACGGTAACCTCGCCGTAGGTTTATACACCGGTGATGCCATCTATCCCCTGCACGCCATCAATGCTGCGCTGCCGGTAGATATGGCCTCGTTTTTAAAAAACTGGGATGCCAACAGCAGCCTGGCAAGGCAAATCGAAGCCGACATTAAGGGTGGAAAGCACCATGAACATGGTGTTCCATATCCCACAGCAACATTGAGTGCACCGGTTCCGCACCCCAGCAGCTGCAGGGATGGATACGCTTTCAGACAGCACGTAGCGGCAGCGCGCCGCAACCGCGGGGTTCCTATGATTCCCGAATTTGATATGTACCCCATTTTCTATTTCACCAACCACCAAGCCATTCAAGGTCCCGGAGATATTCATTGCATGCCCGATCATTTCGAAAAACTCGATTTTGAACTGGAAGCAGCCGTGGTTATTGGTAAAAAAGGACGCAACATCAAAGCAGAAGAGGCAGACCAGTATATCGCTGGTTATATGATCATGAACGACATGAGTGCCCGCCGCCTGCAAATGGAAGAAATGCTGTTGAACCTGGGACCTGCAAAAGGCAAGGATTTCAGCACTGTTATCGGCCCCTGGCTGGTTACGCCGGATGAACTGGAGCCATACTGCATTCCCGCAAAAGCAGGGCACGTAGGTGCCAGCTATAACCTGCGCATGACCTGCAAAGTGAATGGTATTCAGGTGAGCGAAGGCAACATGGGTGATATGGACTGGACTTTTGCCGAGATCGTGGAGCGTTGCGCCTATGGTGTGGATATTCACCCCGGCGATGTGATTGGCAGCGGAACGGTTGGTACCGGATGTTTTCTGGAATTGAATGGTACCGGCAAACTGAACGACCCAAATTACACCGAACAATGGCTGCAAAACGGCGATGAAGTGGTGATGGAGATAGACGGGTTGGGCATCCTGCACAACACCATCCGCAAGGAAAATTCCGATTTCAGCATCCTGGCACTAAAGAAGCAGCCGCTGGCATAACAAGCAGGCATCAATCATAGCCGTTGCGTGATTGAGGTCATGAAAAGCCTGAAAGGCGCGGCATACATTCGTGGTTGTTATGAAATTGCAAATCAACGACCAAACTACTTTTCGCGAAATCAACCTGTTTTTTCACGAACAATTTCCTTACCTATCACTGCGTTTCTTTGAACAACCCCACCAAACCGGCGTGGGAAGTGCCAAAGCAGACATGGTGGAAGATATAGGTGCCCCCAGCCTTGCAAAAACCTGTACGTTTGCCATCGATGCGGACCTTACCGCCGGACAGCTTGAAAAATGGTTTGAAACCGAGGCTGGGCTATATGCACAGGTTTTTCGCAAGAGCGGTTCTGTGTGGCTGGAGACAACGCACAGCGGCGACGCGCTAAGCCTTACGGAGCTAAATAACAAAGGCAGGGAACATGAAATTGCCGCCAACCCAGACCGGGAAGTGCCCGATTTCAGGGAGCAGATGTAAAGTCATCATCAATAATGAAAGCGCCACACAAGGCCAAGCACAAAACGCTGCGGCTCTATGGCATATCCCTGTGCCGACTGGAAGGCATTTGATACCCCGTAATTGACCAGGTAATTGTTGATATGCCCCA
>CANKVN010000111.1 GCA_947487055.1 Flavobacteriales bacterium | reverse complement strand
CTACAAAGTTTGTTAACTGGTAACCTGGACTGACCAAATCTCCCGAACGGTCTGTAAAAAAGAAATATGCAAAGAGATAAAAATCAGCTGCACAGATCCCTGTAACATTAAAGGGGAACTGACCATCACTTATGGAACAGGTGGGCAAATCAAGTTTTCGGCGAGCAGCAAAACCGGCTATTATTACACATGGAAATATGGTGATGGCACCACCGGAACCGGCAGCAGCACCAGCAAATGGTATAAAAAACCAGGAACTTATGAAGTATGTGTTCGCATTTGCGACAAAACACAAAAATGCTGTACCACCATTTGCAAAAAAGTGGTGATAGAAGAACCATGTCGTTTACAGGGTAGCTTCTCATACAAGAGCATTGGTTCAGGTAGTTATAAATTCTATGGCTACAGCTCAGACAAAGGAGCAACTTACAGCTGGAATTTTGGCGACGGCACCACCGGTTCGGGCATGGATCCCCAGAAATCATTCACCAGGTCCGGAACATATACCATTTGCGTAACCATTACTTCTTCAGACAAACGCTGCAAAATAACCAGTTGCAAAAAAGTGGTTGTTACCGTCCCTGAAAAACGTTGCTCATGGGCTAAAGCGGGCTTTGGCATTACAAGCACCACCACCTGTGCAATTGTGAAAACTGAAGCAAACAACATGGCAGATTCTTGTATCAGTTACCAGTGGACAGTAAACGGAGTAGCTGTGGATTCTGTCGGGGGCCGTCTCAAAACGATTACCTTACCCAAAAACGGGACCTACAGTATTTGCCTAAAATTGACCAACCTGTGTAAAAAGTGTGATACCGTTATATGCAAAAGCGTGACCGTTTCCTGCTACCAAGAAACCTGCAAATGGGCAGCGAATGGCGCCGGATTTGCAGCTACAATTAAATGCCCTAACCTTGTTTTGGAAGGATACAACCTGAACAATGGATGTTTAAAATATGCCTTCACCATATCCAATTCAAGCGGTGTTCCATTGGCAACGTTTAACGGCAGAACACAAAGCATTGGGTTCAGTTCAAATGGTGATTACTATGTATGCATGAAACTAACCGATACCTGTAAAAAATGTGACACCACCATTTGCAAGAAAATTACGGTTAACTGCAGCCAGCCATGCAACTGGAAAAAAGCCGGTGCCGGATTTTATGCCAATGTTAATTGCAAAAAAGTAACCCTTACTGCAAACGCACTCAACAATAGTTGTGTCAAATTCAACTGGTACAGCGGTGGTACGTTTATTGGTTCTGGCCAAAATATTACCACCACGTATGTAAACAATGGCACGTATAACATTTGCCTTAAGCTTGCTGATACTTGCAAAAAATGCGATACAAGCATATGCCAGAATGTGAACATTAACTGTAACCCTTGTTCAGCAACTGCTAAATTCCGTGTAGACAGCATCAGCAAAAAAGGCATTGTTTTCGTAACCAACCTTAGCACAGGTGGCTACAGCTACATGTGGGATTGGGCAGACAGCACATTTAGCAAAATCAAATCACCGGTTTATCATGCATACAAATACGGCGGCAGCAAGAAAATTTGCCTGACAGTATGGGATTCAGCAGGAAAATGCAGCACATCGTTTTGCATTACCGTTCAGTTTGTTATTACCCGTGGCAATACCGCATCTGCGATAGCTCCTGAGCAAAAAACAATTGTTGTTCATCCCAATCCGGCAAACCAAACCACCCGAGTTACATGGAATGGCACTTACACAGATTTGTGCATTTACAACACCACCGGAGCCATGGTTTATCAAGCCAAACTATCGGGGAATTCAACCGAACTGGAGGTTGCCGAATTACCGGCAGGAATCTATACCATAAAGGCTAATGGGCCTGCTGGGTTTGTATTCCAAAAACTCATCATTCAAAGAAACTAAACGTGTTTACGAAATAGATTTAAAAGAAAAAGCAGGTATATCCTGCTTTTTCTTTTAATCGATATTCTTACCCAATGTGACAAAAATCTTATAGCATATAAAGAAAAAATCTAACTTTGCACCATAAAAATCTACTGTTATGCAACGCAACACAAACAACAACATTCTTGTACCGACCGACTTCTCCGATGTAGCTTCAGCTGCATTGGGCCATGCCATTAAAGTAGCCCATACCTACAAGAATGAAATTACCCTATTGAATATTGTAGATGAAGGCCTGTTTGGGGGAATATTCTCCGGCGGCAATCAATCAGAACTGGTGAAAGAAGCCGTTCAAAACCGCCTTGATAAAATCGCTGAAGAAGTGAGCAGCAAGCATGGAATCAAAGTGCATACCCGCATTGGCTCCGGCAGGATTTATAAAACCATTTCCGCTATTTCCAACAATGAACATTTCGATTCCATCATCATGGGAAGCCATGGTGCAAATGGATTTGAACAAGTAATTGGCTCCAACGCAAGCCGTACCATACAATATGCTGAAGTACCTGTTGTGGTGGTTAAAAACAACCATGTGGGTGACGGATACAAAAAAATTGTTATGCCCATGGACCTTACGGTAGAAAGCCGCCAGAAAATAGATTGGGCCATCCATTTGGGCAAAAAGTTTAAATCAGAAATCCATATTGTTTATCAGGGAAGCACCGATGAGTTTAACAACAACAGGATCAATGCCAACATCAAATCTGTTGAGCACAAACTGACTGAAAATGGCATTACCTTCCACACATCAGAGATTGAAGATAAATTGCTTGAAAACTATGCCACTGAAATTATTCATTACGCCGAAAAAGTTAATGCTGATTTGATTCTGGCGATGACCGACACCGAAATAGGCATTACTGACATGATTCGCGGAACCTATACCCAGCAAATTGTGAACCGCAGCAACATCCCTGTTATGTGCATTCACCCCAAAGAAACAGGATTCAACTACGACTATTAATCCCAACACCGGATACCATAAAAAAAGCCCTGTAATAAGGGCTTTTTTTATGGTTTAAACCAGTTAGAAGTCGAGGATTATGCCAATGGTGGGCAATACTGTTCCAGAGGTGTTCGTCAAAAAATCTGCTTTATATTGCAAGGGATTGGCTGAATCAGTAATCAGGCTGCCATCGGCATTTCTTGCGGCAACCAAGGTATTTGGCCCTACATACTGGGTATTGAAGAAATTCTGAATATCCAGGTACAGGTTGAGCGAACTTTTCCTGAAGTACCAAACCTTGTCTACACGAACATCAAATTGATTAAAATCGCCGACACGCAGTGAATTGAGCCTATTATAATTGGGCAAAGCCTGTCCCACCACATCCCAATTGTATTTGGTAAGCGAGCGTGCAGTATCATACGGGGTAAATGGTTTGCCGGTAATGAAACGCCATTTTACCCCAATCTCCCAGTTTTTCTTCAATTTCATTCCACCTGTCAGAACCAGTGTATGGCGGCTATCCCAGGCACTTGCAACAAGTTTGCCCTGATTATTGGCAAAACTGCTCCAGCACAAGGTATAACTGGCAATACCATACAACCCTTTCCTGCTGCGTCTTTGCATCAAAAACTCCATTCCATAAGCCTCTCCTGTTCCGTTAGAAATAACGGGTTCATTGCCCACTACTCCAAAATCTCCACCCAGATTTCCAAGGCTTATGCCTTCCCTCATACCTACGGGATAATTGTTATAGCGTTTATAAAAACCCTCAATCGTGAATTTTGTTTCAAGACCATAATTATATTGGAAACCCGCTGCTGCCATGGTATTGCTTAGGTATTTGAGTGTGGTCTTGTTTGCAATGGCACCCATACTGTCGCGGTAACCCAGCAATGTGTAGGCGGGCAACTGGTGAAACTGGCCGACATTGGCATTGAAGAAAAACGCCCCGGCAACCGGAATGGAAGCAGAAAGCGATATACCGGGCTGGTTAAATGGATTTTGGGTGTTTTCATTGTAGCCGCTGCCATCCAGCCTAAAACCAATAGCGACAAGCGCTCCCGAAGAAAAACTGCGGTTCCACTTACTGAACAAGCTGTATTTAAGCACATTTAAATCACTGCTGAACCTAATGGTTTGAGGCCCTGCAGGTGTACTTATTTTATTAAACGTGCGGTTTGCATACTGAGACAACTCCAGGCCTCCACCATTCATCATAGACCACCTGCCCCAGCGACGGGATTGTTCATAGCGCAACTTGTTCTCTTCCTCCGTGCTTTTGTAATCGAGGATTTTCTTTGCCGGATCAGTTTCATCGTTGTTCTGGTATTTGGAAGCAGTATTGCGGAGCATGTTGCGGCTAAGAAAAACCTGGTGTTTGGATTTGCCATAGTAGGTATAGGAGGCCCCTATCATGTAATTCCATTGTTTGTTATCGGGAATATATCCCAGAATATACTGATTTGATTTTAAAGTCAGGGAATCTGTAATTCCCTCATTCACTTTTTCGTTCAGCCTGAAAAAGTCCACAGCACCCAATAGCACCACATTCAATTCTGATTTGGCGGTTAGCCTTGTTTTAACTTTGGCCTGATAATCTATAAAATTGGGCAGAAAAGGCAATTTCAACAGGGTAAACAATCCCTGCAAATAACTTTGCCTGGCAGAAACAATAAAGGTTGTTTTCTTCGACTTCCCGAGCGGTCCGTCGGCGGTAAATCCCAAGTCGGAGCTACCCAGCGTAAACCTGAATTTTGGTTTATCTGCATTGCCGTCTATTTGCCTAAAATCAACTACTGCACTCATTCCATTGGCATAGTTCATGGGAAATGCACCGGTGTAAAAATTAACCTCCTTTATAAAATTAACATTCAATATCCCTATTGGCCCACCGGTGCTGCCCTGGGTTTGAAAATGGTTAATAACAGGGATTTCAAAACCATCCAAGTAAAATTTGTTTTCTACCGGAGAACCGCCTCGAATAACAATATCATTCCGAAAACCTGGAACACTGATAACCCCAGGGAGGGATTGCACAATTTTACTGATATCACGGTTTCCTCCCGGATTTCTTTCAATTTCCCTGATGCTGAGTGATTGAGCACCCACAGGGCTTTCTGCCTTTCTGGCAAGCAGCGCACTTCTTGTAATATTAACCTGGCCTATATTCTTGGAAACAGATTCCATTTGCAAGGTCACAAAAGGACTTTTATCGTAGGTAAATAACATTTCGGCCGCGAAGGCGTCTGTGTAACCCTCTCGGGAAGACCAAATGACGTAAAACCCGGGTTCTTTAAGCAAAATTGAGAACTTCCCCAGGCTGTCTGCCTGTGCAACAATGTCTTTTTGTAGCACAAGAACACT
>CANKVN010000110.1 GCA_947487055.1 Flavobacteriales bacterium | reverse complement strand
GACAATCGCAGGGAAAGCCATTGTAAATGCCCCCCGCTCTCTGGCCATTGCATGGGCAAAGCGTTGGCTGAAGGAAGATACCGGAACAGCTGCTACAGAAGCCATGTTGTTGCTCCCACAAAATCCTGAGGCAGGATTCGCCGGCTTTATGGACGTATTCGAATCCTTTATTTACCAAAACATGGCCGAAGTGACCGGTAATACCCAGTGGGAATATTTGCTAAAAAAATGCCCCACACTCAGCCACAAAACTTTGCAGGCTATGGCCATTAAACTCAAGCCTGCAATGGCCATAGAAGAAGATTCTGCCCCATGGCTGGGATATGCGAAAAGCATCTGCGAAATGGCAGCCCAAAACAAATGATGTCATGGGTTGTTAGTGTTGTATGTTGAATGTCAGGTTAGCCTTAGATACTGCTCCCACTACCCTGCATTCTGGATTTTTAATCGCCCAGGCAAAAGGCTGGTACCAGGAAGCCGACATCACACTGACCTTGCTGGATCCAACGCTGGACAATTATTACACATCACCCTTAAAAAAACTGCTCAACAACGAAGCCAATTTGGCTTTGGCTCCTTCGGAAGGCATTATTTCCTACCAGCATCTAAGGGAGCCTAAACCAATGGTTGCCATTGCTTCTGTGCTGCAACAAAACCCGTTTTCACTGGCTACTTTTCAAACCTCAGGCCTATCGCGGCCCGCCAACCTCGATGGCAAGGTTTACGGAAGCCATGGAGCACGCTTCGAATCCCCGGTAGTTCAGCAGTTAATCAGAAACGATGGCGGTTACGGATTTATCCGAACCACACCCACAACACCCCTTGTATTGAGGGACGAATTTGCTGCAGGGCACTTCCATTTTGCCAGAATAAACCGCATTTGGGATGGTTTACATTTTGAACTTTCAGGCAGGGCATTGCATTATTTCTCCCCTGAAGATTATGACATCCCCTATGGTTATTGCCCTGTTTTAGGAGTAATGAGCCCCACATTGGATGAATACCAAATCGAAATTACCCAATTTCTGGCAATCACCAAATACGCATTCGAATGGTGTTGCAAACACCCTGAAGAAGCTGCCGATATACTATCAAAAAAAGGCCTCGCAAGCGAAAAAAACCCGGCACTCATCCTGAAAAGCTTAACCATGCTCCCGGAATATATGCTTGATCCATCAGGCGAATGGGGCATTATGGAAGAAAGCAGGTGGATCAACTACCTAGAATGGATGAACCACAACAGCATAATCAAAGACATGGATTATCAGTTCACCATTGCCGGAGATTATGCGCCCTCCAATTATTTTACCAACGACTACGTTAATATCGGGCATAGGTTAACACTCTAGAAAGGCCTATTTTTGCAGGCGAATGTTAACTGCAAGTGAACTTCCTGTGGGCATTATGGCTGAAATTAAAAGTATAGCCGATTCTCCCATCCAAGATAAGCTTGCCGCAATGGGTTGCGTGCCCGGAACCATCATCTGCCTGGAATTTGTGGCACCTGCCGGAGACCCCATGGCATTTAACATAGAAGGCTATTTATTGGGTTTGCGAAAAGATGAAGCCTGCCTCCTTGAAGTAATAATTTTGGAAAAATAACATGACGGGGGAAATCGCACTCATTGGCAATCCAAACTGTGGGAAATCCACCCTGTTTAACCGGCTCACCGGATTAAGACAAAGTGTAAGCAACCTGCCGGGAACCACCGTCGAAAAAAAAATCGGAACTTGGCAGGGTCAAAACCAGCAATATGGAATCGTAGACCTTCCCGGGATTTATAGCCTTTATGCAGAATCTGAAGATGAACAGGTGGTTACCAAATCCTTATTGGGTGAGGATGGAAAACCTGTACCGGGAAAAATCCTCTTTGTGCTAGACGCCTCCAATTTGCGCCGAAACCTCCTGCTGTTTTCGCAGGTGGCAGAATTGCAAATACCGATGCTTGTGCTCCTCACCATGGGTGATTCAGCTACAAAAAAAGGAATTGCCATCGACTCCGAAGCGCTATCACAGAAACTTGGGGTTCCCGTGCTTAACATCAATCCCCGAACAGGTTTTGGACTAACTGAAATTGAACCTGCACTTAATACCGCCCGCAATGCCCATTTTGTTATTTTCCCGGTTGACTGCCGCACAAAACTGCTGCAACACCTGCAAACAGGGAAACCCAAAGGCATTGCTGCCGAAACACTCTCGAGATACACCGCTATTGCAGCCATCATTGATGTTTGCACCCGTAAAATCCCATCGAAAAAGCAACTTTTAAGGGGGAAACTAGACAGCCTCTTTACCCATAAGTATGCAGGATACCTCATATTCCTGCTGGTTATGCTCACCATTTTCCAAGGAGTGTTTACCCTGGCCGAATACCCAATGGGCTGGATTGAAAATGGTTTCGCCTGGTTAACCGAATTCACTGGCAACAACCTCCCAAAAAACGGGTTTAGCCAAATGATTACCGAAGGCCTGATTCCGGGTCTGGCGGGCGTTGTCGGGTTTGTGCCTCAAATTGCCATATTGTTCTTTTTTATAGGCCTGCTGGAAGACAGCGGATACATGGTACGCACCAGTTTTATTACGGACCGGGTTATGCGCAGAATTGGCCTGAATGGGCGTTCTGTGATTCCATTAATCAGCGGCTTTGCCTGCGCCATACCCAGTATCATGGCCACCAGAAGCATCAAGCACAAAGGCGAGCGCCTTGCCACCATGTTTGTTATCCCCCTGATGAGCTGCAGTGCGCGCCTGCCTGTATACACCTTGCTTGTATCCCTTGCTATTCCAGCCTCTTCCGGGTTTGGCCCCTTTAACACGCGCAGCCTGGTGATGACAGCTGCCTATTTTGCTGGTATTCTGGCGGCTGTTTTATTGGCGATGTTTTTCAAACGCAGCAACCAAAAAAACGGCCAGTCTGAATTTGTACTGGAATTACCCGCATACCAGTGGCCCCGATTAACCAATGTATTGATGCAAATGGGCCATAAATGCATGAGTTTTATTGGTTCAGCCGGCAAAATCATTGTTGTTATTTCCCTTATCCTCTGGTGGCTAAGCAGCCATGGACCCGGAAACCGGATGCAGGAAGCCAGAAACATCGTCAGTATCGAAAAAAGCGCAACCAGCATATCCGTGAAGGACAAAGAACTGGAAGCCAGCTATGCAGGACATATGGGCAAATTTATTGAACCTGCAATCAAGCCACTTGGTTTCGACTGGAAAACAGGGATTGCCATCATTACCTCATTTGCCGCCAGGGAAGTCTTTGCCGGCACCATGGCTACCTTATTCCGCGGTGATCCGGACAACCCGGAGAGCATTCGGGAAATCATGAAGGAAAAGAAAAATCCGGAAACAGGTGCTCCCCTTTATGGAGTTGGCTACGCATTAAGCCTAATGGTGTTCTACGCCTTTGCGCTGCAATGCATGAGCACCCTGGCCATCATGAAACGCGAAACAGGCAGCTGGAAATGGCCAACCATACAGTTTTTCCTGTTTCTGGCCATGGCATGGGTGGGATCATTCGTGGTTTACAACCTCGTGCAGTAGTCATGATAAAAATAATTACCATTTTGAATCCTTAATGGTATTATTCGATTGTATATTTGCAAGGCTAATTATATTCAATACACAAAGCATACATGAGACAACTAAAAATTTCGAAGCAGTTTACCAACCGGGAAAACAAATCCCTCGACAAATACCTCAACGAAATTTCCAAAGTACCGATGATTGATGCCCAGGAAGAGGTGGAATTGGCCCGCCGAATCCGTGAAGGCGATCAGGCGGCTTTGGAAAAACTGGTAAATGCCAACCTTCGATTTGTTGTATCTGTAAGTAAACAATACCAAAATCAGGGTCTAACACTGGGTGATCTTATCAATGAAGGAAACATGGGCCTTATCAAGGCAGCACGCCGCTTTGATGAAACCCGCGGATTTAAATTCATCTCCTATGCTGTTTGGTGGATTCGCCAAAGCATCCTTCAGGCATTGGCAGACCAAAGCCGTATTGTACGTCTTCCCCTGAACAAAGTAGGTAGCCTTGGTCGTATCACCCAGGCTTCTGCCAGACTTGAACAGGAACTAGAGCGCGAACCAACGCCGGAAGAAATCGCAGAACACCTGCAAATCCCCCTTACAGAAGTAGAAAACGCATTGCGCAGCAGTGGCCGTCATTTGAGTATCGATGCACCACTGGCCGAAGGCGAAGACAATACCTTATTGGGTGTGCTAGATCAAAACGATGAGCCCAACCCGGATATGCCCTTGATTAACGAATCATTGCAAAATGAAATCAACCGGGTTATCAGCACGCTTAGCGATAAGGAAAGAGATGTATTAAAATACTATTTCGGTCTTGATGGCAACCCTGCCCACACCCTGGAAGATATTTCCGAAAAGGTTGGCCTTACCCGTGAAAGGGTTCGTCAAATCAAAGAGAAGGCACTTAGGCGCCTTCGCAAAAGCAGCAAAAGCAAAATCCTTAAGTCATACCTGGGATAATATTCCCCCCTTAATATCAATAAAAAAGCCCCGTTTCCGGGGCTTTTTTATTGATATTAACTTATTTGAAAATTACCGTATAATCGTTACTGAGCCATTGTACACGAACAGTTTACCATCTATGTACCTGAAGCTGATTGAGTAGGCATATACGCCTTCGGGAACAGGCTTACCACCCAAATCGCTGCCATCCCATGATTTGGCAGGGTCATTGGTTGTAAACAACAAACCACCCCAGCGATCAAATAGCTGCATCCTGTATTTGCTTAGACCAAAGGTTGTATTGGGGCCAAATGTTTCGTTCAGTCCGTCATTATTCGGACTAAATGATGTTGGCAACCAGAACAACAGTTCGGGTTTCAGGTAAATAAAACGCGACACGCTGTCAACACAAAAATCGGAGCTGGTAACAATGAGTTTAACCCTAAAATTACCTGTATCGTTAAACGTAAGGAACAATGGGCCACCGGAGTTGCTGTTTTGTCCATCCTCAAAGCGCCAGTCATAGGCAGCAGCATTGCTTCCGGTGAAAATAAATTTCCAATCGGTTTCCATACCCCTCGAGAGCAAGTAATCCGAGGTGAAATCAGCAACAGGGTTGGCATAAACCGTCATGGGCTTTGAAGTAGAAGTTGCTGGGCAGCCATTGCTGCTGGTTACGGTTAATGATACATTGAAACTGCCTGAACTGCTATAAGCCCTGGAAGGATTTGGCAAGGTAGAAGAACCGCCATCCCCAAAATTCCAGTTGTAGGCATTAATCGTTCCTTTATTGATGGTGGCAGTGGAAGTAAAGCTCACTGTTTCGCCCTGGCATGCGTCAGGATCAAAAGAAACGTCTACCATGGGGGTTTCTGCCACATACATGGTCTTGGTGATGCTGGTGCCACAGCCACGGTCAGAGGTGAGATCCAGTTTAAGGCTGTAATTGCCTGTATCGGTAAAGATTTGGTTGGGATAATTTTTTCCAGTAAACGTTGCTCCCGGGGTCATGGTCCATTTGTAAGTCAAGCCGGTGGCGCCATTGGTGTTGGAATTATCCGTGAAAACAAAGTTGTTTCCATTCAAACACTGCAAATCGTCGTTGATACTGAAATTGG
>CANKVN010000109.1 GCA_947487055.1 Flavobacteriales bacterium | reverse complement strand
TTTCTCACCCCGCCGCTAAAAGCTTGGTTATCGGGCATTAGCCCCTCTTAAAACGTGTAGGAATAAGAAACAGATATGGTTCTTCCGTTGGTGTAGCTGAATAAGGTATTGTCGCCTTTTTTGGTAACCTCATTGTACTCCTGTTTGTCGTATTTGCCATTGCCCATTTTGTTTGGTGTTTTGGGGTTTTGGTCCAAATCCTGGTAAAACACTGACGTCTGGGCCAGGATATCACCGAAGGTTACTTTAATAACAGAGTTCTCTTTTTTACCGAAAGATTTACCCAGCTGCAAATCGAGCATGCTTCTTCCAAATTCGTAGATATCCGCACCAAATGGTTGGAGGTTGCTTGGCAAACCAATGTAGGCAATGCGGGGTCCAATTTTGTTGAAGTTTGCATTGACCTGGAAACCCTTGTTGTTTTGGTAAAACAAAGAGGCATTCACCACATAAGGGCTCTGGCCCTGCAAGGGACGCGATCCACCATCACCAAACTTAATGGCGCTGCTGATGAGCGAACCATTGGCGTAAAGGGTAAAATACTTCAACCAGCTTGCACCAAAAACCCTGATAAAGCTTCCCAGGTTTTTGCGAAGTTCCAGCTCTATACCATAGTTGGTGGCCACTTTCTCGTTCTGGTAAGTAAATGTCCTGATTAACGCCTGTGTTGGATCCAGCCTGAATTCAATGGGGTTGGTGATCTTTTTATAGAAGAAACCTATGGAAACCAAATCCTGCTTATTGGCAAACCACTCATAACGCACTTCTGCATTGCGGAGCTGCGCCCTGTTCAACGAATCCCATCCCCTAATTTCTGAATTGATGTTGAAATTATAGAATGTAAATGGCGCCAGTTCCCTTAGCTCGGGTCTGTTTACAGTATTGTAGGCCGCCATCCTGAAATTGCTTTTGGGGGTGAGGGGCATGATTACATTGATAGAAGGCAGAAAATCCATATTGGCTGCCGGATTGGCCATGATTTTGTTGATGGCGGTTAGGTAGCGGTTCTTCAGTTGCTGTTTAAAATATTCAACCCTTAATCCGTAAATAAGCCTTAAATCATACTGTTTTCCAGCAGCTTTAAATACCGGCACCCTGGTTTCAAGCATGGAGTAGGCGGCATAATTGCGGCTGAAGGCGGTATAATCATCCTTGTCATTGCGGGTTTTCTCAATCAGGTAAGTACCATCTACCGAAATATTGTCTGCGCCAAGATTTTTCTCGGGCAAATCCTGCGTGTAAACTGGATCCACAACAGTAAGGGGACCGAAAGCAAATTGCCTTGAGTCAAAATCACGTGTTCTGTTTTGGTAAAAAGCACCCGCTTTGAACACATGTTCCAAATGAAAAAACTTTACGTTCTGGGCATAATCAACCGAGGAAGAAACGGTGTTCTCGAGCATTTTGGAGAAGAACCTTCCTGTGCCTGCATAGAAAAACTGGTTATAAACCAACATACGCTGCGATCGGTCGTTATCGGGAATGGCATATTGGGCAATCCTGAAATCGGGAACCTGCCTTTTTGTTGCACCAAGGTTTACCAACCAGCTCAGCGAGCCTGTTTTGCCCGTGGCGTGGGTTCCGTTGATCTGCGAACTTAAAAGCCTGTTCATGTTCACCATGTTGGAGTAACCTTCACTGTAACTTTGGTTATCCCTGTCTGCCAAACCAAAACGCACAGTTGAGTTGGCATCGTAGGTGAGGCTATAGAGGTTTCTGAAGTCGAGCCTGTTTCTTTTATTGACTTTAACAGAGAAATTTATAATACCACCGTTTTGCACGCTGGTAATCAAACTTGAGTCATCGAAATGCTTGATGAGCCTGTTATCGCTAAAATCCCTGCTGTCTACAACGCCTTTGGTAAACCTTTGGCTTAATGCATAATTGTAGCTCACCATCAATCCGGCATCCATTTTCTTGATTTTGAAAGGCTTTCCGTAGGTATAGCTAAACTTCGGTGTAATGGGCGAGGAATAGGGCTTAATGGTCCAGTTGTTATCGAACTTTTTGGTTTCGGCTACATTCACTTCAGGCTGAACAAAATCAGTCTTCATGCGAGGATCCAAGGTTGGAATTTGCTGGCTGGAAGCGATCAATCCAAAATAATTGGCGCTTTCCATATCAAATGACCTTACGGCCTGCCCTGTGGTGATAGAATTGTATTGAAATCCAATATTGATGGTGCTGATTTCCTTTTCGGGAATGCTTTTGGTATTGATTTTAATTACACCTCCGCCAAAATCACCAATCAAATCTGGGGTAGCACTTTTGATAACCACAATCCCATCCAGCAAACCGGAAGGAATCACATCAAACGAAAATGCTTTACGGTCGCTTTCTGTGCTGGGAAGCGGCGCGCCATTGAGGTAACCTGCGTTGTAGCGATCAAACATACCCCTGATATTGGCAAATTTACCTTCGGAAATGGTGGCACCCGGTATACGCTTTAGTGCATCGGCGGTATTTTTAATCGTGGTTTTACCCATTTCTTCTATGCTCAGGGCTTCCACCATTTGCACAGAAAGCACCTTGGCCTGGATAGACCCTGCAATGGTATTGGGCTTGTATTGTTTTTTGGCAGAAATACTAACGCCGCCGATAATCTCCTTGGTCTTCTCCAAAACGGAGGTCAGGTATGCCGTACCAGCTGCTTGTACGAAAAGGGAATCTTCAAAAATATCGAAGCCAGCGGCATCGATGCTGATTTTGTACTTTCCTTCTGAAACCTTGAAATTGTAGGCTCCGTCCACATCTGATTCTGCATTTTCAGTAATTGTACCGGTGAGGCTGACTTTGGCAGAAACCACCGGCCTGCCGTTATTGTCTAAAACCTTTCCGACAATGGCAGCATCCCTTTTGGGTGAATCTTGGGCCAATAAGGAGATAGTGGAAACACATGCATAAAAAACTGCAACAAAGCGAAGGAATTTCATCCTTCAAAATTCATGGCAGTATGTTATCTCAATATTAATTTTAATTTAACTTAACTTAAATGACGCCTAAGGAGGCAAACAGGGGGTAGCCATCATCAGCCATACAGAAACCAACAAAAAAACGGGCCATGCAAATTGCACGGCCCGTTTTTGGAATCTTATTGCTTGTTTTAGTTGAGGATAATCACACGGTTGGTAACGATGGCACCGGTATTGTCGATTACCTGGAGGTTATACGTTCCTATTCCCGCCCACTGAGAAAGATCTACGGTGTAAACTTTCTGGCTGATGGCCTGGCTATAAACCAACTGGCCGGTGGTGGTGAAAACCTTGATTGAATATCCGCCCATCAGGCTGAAATCTCCATTGTCAATGGTAATCTTGTCCTGAGAAGGAACTGGGAATACCTTGATTTTGTTTACCTGTTTGTTTCCGCCGGTAGAAAGGTTGATGTTCACCACCAGGGTATCGGTCACTTTCACAGATTTGAAGCTGATACAGCTGTCAACGATGGTCAGGGTTACCGTGTTTGAAGTATCAAGACACAGGTTGGTTGAAGCAATTGCACGGAACTTGCGCAGGTGGTTACCAACAGTAAGGTTGTTGATGGTAAGCTTTTTGGTATTGGAACCTGCATACTTGGTGGCTGAAGCCGGGATGGTAACCATACCGAAGTCTGCATCTGCCTGCCAAAGGATTTTGGCGGTAGTATCATTGGTGTTCACATTGAAAGTAGCGCTGTTTCCTGCAGTTCCTGAAGTGGCAACAGGCTGGCTGTTAATCAAGGTACAAGCCTTAAGAATTGCAGTTACGGTTGCAGCAGCAGTGCTGTCTTTGCACCAGCGGGTGGTGATGTAGCAGCGGTATTTTTCACCGTTGTTGCTGAAAGTGATGGTAGAAACGCTCAGGGTATCATTGTTTACCGAAGAATATTGTCCGCCATTGGTGATATTCTTATAAGAACCGCTTTTGTTTACCTGCCACTGATACGAAGCTTCGTTACCGGCAGAATATGCCATATCGAACTGAACATTGGTTCCTGTATTTACCGTAACAGATTTAGGCTGCCTGGTGATAGAGTCGCACACTACGAAGGTTCCAAAGTTGTTAATTGGGCCATAATTAAATTCGCTTGTTCCATACAAATCTGCATTATTGGATACAGGGCGGAAATTAGGATTGGTTTTGTTTTGAGGATCAATCAATACGGTTCCGGAAGTATAGGAAACCTTATTAATGATGTTTTTGTTGATTGATTTTCTCACCCAAGCATCTAAGCTATCTACATTTCTTGGTGAGCTAATTTCTACAAGACCAGTGTTGGTTGCACTTTTTGTGGCAGCAACAGTTGAATTGCAGATATAGTTGTTGCGGAACAAGTCGTTGGTATTGCTCACAGTGTTGCTTGGCAAAACGCCGGAAGCAGTCAAGGTGCTGTCACCGTCAAACATCAAGAAGTTTCTGTAACCCATGAATATTGAGTTAACAATAGACAAACGGCTGTTTCTGCGGATACGGGCAGCCCTTCTGAAAGCGTTTCTAACGGTAGAGCCCATTGCAGCATAAGTACCTCCCACAGGCACAGGTCCTACGCAAGTGATGTTGCTAAATACAGCAGCAGTTAAAGGCAGTTTGCCTGATCCAGCCGCATCGTTGTCAGATTCGAATGTTTCTGAAGTTGAAGCACCTGATGGGGCGTTCCAGCTTAAGTCAAAATAGGCAGTATCTCTTTGAGCAATACCGTATTGAACGGCACCACGGTAACCGAAATCGGTATCGAAATCGTCGTCAGTACCTTTATAAGCAATAAGGTGTTTGCAGTTCACCTTTCCACCGAACCACTCATAAGAGTCATCGCCGGAAAAAGAAACCTGAATACCGTCAACTTTGGTACCAGTTCCTACTGAGCAGAAAGTTACTGCATTCAATTCTTTGTTTGGTTCAAACGCATAACCGGCAAATTCCACACGCATCCACTCCAGAGATCCGCTGTTGTCAGCATCATCGCCGCCACCATAGAATGCTAATGAGCTGTTGAAAGCGATGTTGTTAAATCCTTCCATTTGCGCGTTTGTACCCTGGTTATTTACACCATAGCCGGCCAGCAAAATACCGCCCCAGTCACCGCGATCGCGAGAACCTGCGGCTTTGGCAGAAGTGAAAACCACTGGATTGGTTTTAGAACCCTCAACATAAATTTTTCCGCCACGTTCAACAACGATGGTGGCATATTCTTTTGGGGTGGTTCCTGAATTACCCCTACCGCGAATAACGGTACCGGCAGGAATAATCAATTTACCACCTGATTTTACCACGCAGATGGATTTAAGCAAATAAACCTTTGAAGCAGACAAAGTAACCACACCTGTGATATCTTTCTGGCCTGAAGCATCGTTCAGAGATGTAGAATCGGTTACAGCAGCATAAGTGGTGTTTTTTGGATCCCAGTTGGTCCAGCCTGTTGTCCAGTCTTTTTTAGCATCCTTGTCCAAGGCGCCCAAATAGTTCACTTTCTCGATGAACTGAGCAGACACAGTGCCAAACACACCGGCAACAAACATTGATAGTAATAGTTGTTTTTTCATGTTAATGGTTTCGTACAGCAATATTGGTATTAGTGCGTTTCTTGAAATTAACCGATATGTCAATTTTATGTTAAGCGTTAAACCTTCGCTTAACATTATTTTAAAATTGAACCTGATGTAAAGCGAAGTATCCAGAAGTTTACAACCCGGCCCAGCGGATTAGCAAGTTAGTTTCAGTGTTTCTCCAGAAAAGTTTGCACCATAAAAACAAGCATACAAATTTCCATTTTGCGGGCAAATGAAAGATGATTTACAGC
>CANKVN010000108.1 GCA_947487055.1 Flavobacteriales bacterium | reverse complement strand
GGGTTGGTGCAATGCTGTATTTGTTTGCTGTCCAACTTTAGCTGCCTTGGGTTAAGGGTTTCTTAAAGGAAAAATAACGCCATAAAAAACGGAACGGGATTGTTGCACATTAAATTTGCCTATAATTGCGTTATTGAATATGACGCCTTGTTTAACCATTGGTGCCAACTGTAATATTGGTTGTACACCATATTTAAACTGGTTGTAAGTGTTTTGTAAATTTTAATCGTAACTGATTATTTTTGTTGGGTGTTTAATGGAATGAAATATTGGTTTGTGTTTGTTGTTGGGCTTGTTGCCCAATGGCTTCCTGCGCAACAGCCAAAATTATACTGGTCCTTAAACGCAGGAAATTCAGTTTTTTTGGGTGATTTGGGTGGTCTTCCCAGCATTGGCACACATGGGCCTCAGGATTTCAATATAGAAACCATGCGCTACAGCTTGGGTGGTGGTATCAAGGTGGCTTTTACGCCGGGTGTCGCACTGCGGCTAAACGCAACCTATGCCAGGGTTGCAGGAAATGACAAATACACCGAAAATCCGGAACGAAGCCAACGAAATCTCAACTTTTTTTCTCCCATCCTTAGTGGATCCGCAACCTTGGAGCTTTCCCCGGGGGAGTCTAAACGGCTTTATCTTTTTGGCGGTGTAGGGACGTTTTATTTTGAACCAAAAACCAAACTGGGCGACACCAAATACAACCTTCGCGACTACGGAACTGAAGGACAATATTTTTTGGCTGGAAAAGAACCCTACAGCCCAACCGCGTTAATATTTCCTTTTGGTATGGGATATAAGGTGCTGGATGGTGGTCAGAATGGTGCCTGCCTTTCTGTAGAATATGTGATGCACAAAAGCACAACCGATTACATTGATGATGTGAGTACAAATTATGTTGACAAAACGCTGCTCGCCAACAGAAATGGTGCCGTAGCTGTTCAGTTGATGGACCGCAGTGTCTCCACCATACCTGGTTTTAGTGATCAGGGTGCTATCCGTGGCGACCCGCGCGACATGGACAATTTCTCATTCCTTCAGTTTGTTTACAGTGCCCCCATTGGCAAATCAAGGGGTTCCGGATTTGGTTCACGAAAATTCCGCCGCAGGGGAAACAACCGCTGCCCCGACCGTTTTTAATGTTTACCTTTGCAGCATGATGAAGTGTGGTGTTGTTATTTTTCCCGGCTCCAATTGCGACCACGATTTAATGGATGTACTTGCCAATATGACCGGCGAGGCGCCTATTGCCCTTTGGCACAAAGACACAACCTTGCAAGGGTGCACGCACGTGTTTTTGCCGGGTGGTTTTTCCTACGGCGATTATCTTAGAAGCGGTGCCATTGCCAAATTATCACCCATTATGCAGGCGGTTTCTGAGCATGCCGCAAACGGTGGTTTTGTGATGGGAATATGCAATGGTTTTCAAATATTGTGCGAAAGCGGTTTGTTGCCGGGTGCTTTGCTGCGCAACACCAACATGAAATTTACCTGCAAAAACGTGTACCTCACTCCGGGAAACACAGAAACCCAGGTTACCCGTTCACTGGATAAAACAGCTGTGATTACTGTGCCCATCGCCCACGGTGAAGGCCGTTTCTATGCGGATGAAGACACCTTGGCACAACTTGAAAAAAATGGCCAGGTGATTTTTAGGTATTGTGATGCTTCCGGAAGTGTGAATGAAGAATCCAACCCCAATGGCTCTCTAAACCATATTGCTGGTGTTTGCAATGCTGGTTTTAATGTTTTTGGTATGATGCCACACCCGGAACGCTGTGCTTCCGAAGCCCTTTCCAATACAGACGGACGGGCTGTTTTTGAATCCATATTCAGCCTTATAGCCCATTGATTATTTTATCATAAAACCGTCATTTCAAAAGGTTTTATGCAACTTTTTAGGGGTAAAGATTGTCTTTACTGTACAATAAGATACACAGCTTTTGTGTTATCATAAAAAGGAGGCAGCCATGAATACCCAAACCAAAGCAAACAAGAAAGAAAAAACCACTGCGATGCCCCGACAACGTGCCGATAAAGGACCTGCGCCAAAGGCGGCCGGTGCTTAGTTTCCGCCTTCCCGCATTCGCTCTGCGTTTTCTGCAACCTGCAACGCATGTATAATGTCTTCCAAATCCCCGTCCATTACTGCTGGTAGATTATATACTGTTAGCCCCACACGGTGATCTGTGAGCCTGCTCTGGGGAAAATTATATGTCCTGATTTTTGCACTGCGGTCTCCGGTGCTTACCAGTGTTTTTCTGCGTTTTGCCACTTCTTCCATGCGTTTGTTGTACTCCGCTTCGTAGAGGCGGGTGCGCAATATGCCCATGGCTTTTTCGCGGTTCCCCAGCTGTGTGCGCTCGGTTTGGCAAATCACCACCGTTCCTGTTGGTAGGTGTGTAAGCATCACCTTTGTTTCTACCTTGTTCACGTTTTGTCCGCCTGCTCCGCCGCTCCGCGATGTTTCCATTTTCACGTCGGCTTCCCTGAGTTCAAAATCAAATTCTTCGGCTTCTGGCATCACAGCAACCGTAGCAGCGCTGGTGTGGACCCTTCCCTGGCTTTCTGTGGCAGGAACCCGCTGCACGCGGTGCACACCGCTTTCGTATTTTAATATGCCGTAAGACTCTTCGGCATCAACCTCCATAACCACTTTGCTGTATCCACCCATGGTTCCTTCTACGGCATCAACCATGTTGGTGCGCCACCCTTTTTTATCGCAAAACCGCTGGTACATTCTCACCAGGTCTCCCGCAAACAGTGCGGCTTCATCTCCGCCGGAACCTCCCCTGATTTCAATGACTGCTTTTTTGCTGTCTTCAGGGTCCTGTGGCAGTAACAGAAGGCGTATTTCCTCTTCCAAAGCGGGCATTTCCTGTTCTGCCTGCGCTACAGATTCAAGGGCAAGTTCTTTAAGTTCTTTGTCTTTTTCGTTTTTTAAAATTTCCCTAGCCTCAGTATACTCCTCGGTGAGGTGTTTGTATCGGTGATAAGCAGCAACCACGGGTTGCAAAGATTTGTACTCCTTGTTTAATTGGGTAAAACGCCTCCTGTCCGAAACAATTTCGGGGCTGCTCAATAAGGTTTCAACCTCTTGAAACCTGGAAAATACCGCTTCAAGTTTTTCTAACATCAGGGTTGGCGCAAAATTAACCCTTTGTTGTTTAGTATCAGGGTTTTTTTACCCCGCATGGCCAGTGCTCGCGAGTCGCTTTCCATCCATACTGTTGCTTCCCGCTTGGACGGTTGTTTTTTGCCCGGCTGAAACGTTTCTGTCAAATACAAAACACTGTCTTTTTGCAACACGATTCTTTTACCCGCAATATCTACCATTCTTCCCTGGTTTGCCGGCACCGTAGCCATGGTGTTTAGGTTTGCGTCCATCACCACGATACTTTGGTTTGGCAGGGTTAGGGCAAGCATTAATCCATTGTCATATACCTGGCTTGGTTTTCGGGGTTTGTTGCCTTTTTCGCACAGCACCATGCTTTCCAGGATTATGTTGCCGCTTCGGTCTATTTTCTTCAGGGTGCTGCTGTTGTCATCAAAAATCCAGATGTTGCCATCGTTGGCACGGCCAAAACCACCGGGCTTGAGGTTATTGTCTGCAAACAAATTGATGGTCGCTACCTGGTTTAGGTTGTTGTCGTTGATCACCAAAATACCGCTGTTTTGAAAAAAGACCATTGGCTCCAGGGGGTTGTCTGCATCAATGATGGCTTCTTCCCCATAGGTTCCAACTGCGTTGCAAATTTTTGCTTTTTGTGTTCCTGTTTTACAAAGCTGGTATGCCGAATCCAGAAAATATACATTTCCTTGCACATCCAGGTCTGCTGCAACCACCCTGCCTTTTTCCAGCAAAGTATCCCCCGGATTTGGGCTACAGGAAAACAACAAACACAAACCGGCAACAATCATTTTCGTTGGTTATTATCCGTTCCACTGAAGCAGGGTCATGGATGTTCCGTCAAACACCGCGTAGTGTCTGGTATGCATCCATTCTCCAAGGTTGATGTAAGTTGCTTTTTCTGATATTTTTATTTCCAGTGGCAGGTGGCGGTGGCCAAACACAAAAAAATCTACCGGAAGTTTAGTACTGGTTTCTTTGGCAAACAGGGTCAGAAATTCTTTTTCATCGCCCATATAGGTTTCAAAAAGGCCTTTTTGCTGCAGGCGGCTGTTTTTACTAAGCCTCTGTGCCAACGCAATTCCAAGGTTTGGGTGCAGGCGTGCAAACAACCACTGGCAGGTATTGCTTCTAAAAACCCTTCTCAGCCACTTATAAGCGGCTTCTCCGGGACCCAAACCATCTCCGTGATGCAGGAATAGGGTTTTACCGTTTCGTTCCATTAGAAGCTCGTCAGAGACTGTTTTAACACCACATTCTTCTTCCAGGTAACCAAACATCCACATGTCGTGGTTTCCTTTAAAAACGGTGACGGGTATACCGCTGTCTGTGATGGCTGATATTGTTCCCAGCAGGCGGCTAAACCCCCTTGGTACAGCGTGTTTGTATTCAAACCAAAAATCAAAAATATCGCCTAGTAAATATATTTCTGTGGCATCTTTTGCTGCCATCTCCAGCCACCTGCAAATGGATTTTTCCCTTTCCAGGCTGGAGGCGTGGTTGGGAACACCCAAATGGAAATCGCTGGCAAAATATATTTTCACAATCCCCTGAATTGAGAGAGTAGCCGTATGTCGTTGTGAAACAAATCGCGTATATCACCAATTCCGTATTTGAGCAGGGTTATTCTGTCTATTCCCAGTCCAAAGGCAAAACCCTGGTATTCTTCTGGATCAATATTGCAGGATTTTAACACGTTGGGATGAACCATGCCGCAGCCAAGTACTTCCAGCCAGCCGGTACCTTTGGTAAGCCTTCTGTTTTCTTCGGTATCTGTTCCTGCCCAAATATCCATTTCGGCACTGGGTTCGGTAAATGGGAAATAGCTGGATCGGAAACGCACCTTGGTTCCTTCTCCAAAAAATTGCTGCACAAAATAGTACAGTGTTTGTTTTAAATCGGCAAACGAAACACCCTTGTCTATATACAACCCTTCTATCTGGTGAAAAAAGCAATTGCTTCTGGAACTGATGGCTTCGTTTCTGTAAACCCTTCCGGGCATTACCAGGCGAATGGGTGGTTTTCGTTTTTCCATTTCCCTGATTTGAACACTGCTGGTATGCGTTCTCAATACTTTTTCTCCGATAAAAAAAGTATCCTGCATATCCCGGGCCGGATGATCTTCTGCAAAGTTTAAAGCACCAAAATTGTGCCAGTCGTCTTCTATTTCAGGACCATCGGCAATATCAAAACCCAAAGAATAAAAAATATCACAAAGGGTGCTTTCTACTATTTTGATCGGGTGGGCACTACCTGGAACCCGCGCACCTACAGGTAAAGTAGTGTCTATGGTTAAATCGTTGCTGGTATCTGCAGATAAAGCAGCTTTTCGCTCTTTGAAAAAATCCTCCAGTTTTGCCTTCAGCTCATTAAGCGGTTTTCCACTGCTTCGTTTTTCTTCCGGAGGCAATATCCTGAAAGCGTCCATCAACTGACTGAGTTTTCCTTTTGACGACAGGTAGGTTAACCTGAATTGCTCGAGCTCCTCAGGTGTATTGATAACCAACTGTGCTGTTTCTCTTTCCAGTATTTCTAAATCCTTCAGCATTGCAATTACAAAAGTATATCCTTAGGATGGTTTTCGCTGCATTTGTTTCCCACCCACATCCCTAATAATAATAAATATATATCATTTTAAATTATAATATATATTATGTAATACAGCTATGTGGATTTGTGGAATATTGATCCAAAATAAATTTGCATTTCTGTTTTTCACACAGATATCAACTTTATTAAATTGCTGAATATCTTTATATATAAGGGTTTCAGAGGTATTACACATTTGCATCATTCGTTGTTGGTATTACTAAATGATACGGATATTATACCCTTTCTAATAGCATAAATAAGTTCAAAAAGGAGGGTATCATACACGGCAATCCACACTGCTTCAAACCTCGTTTTCTTTTTCACGTGAAACCAGTGTTTAATCAACGCGTTTTCCATGCTTATT
>CANKVN010000107.1 GCA_947487055.1 Flavobacteriales bacterium | reverse complement strand
GCCCATACAAGGTTTATCCACGGAAATTCTATGGCTTTAAGAACAATATATGGCTTGGCAGGGTTCCGTTCGCCGGTCTTGATTAAAAAGCGAACCTGATCTGCTGGCTTGGACGCGTCCGGAACCTCTATATTGACAACATCGGCCAAGACGCCCAATTCGTTGCTTAATGCCGGTATGGTTTGAAATTCATTTTGGTTCAAATTGACAATGAAGGTTGGCGTAAGCACAGCGGTTTCATTGAGGCTGGTAGCTGTTATCTTTAACCTCACACCCGTGCCTTGAGGCGCACTTACCCTTGAAACACTGTCAATGGTCAATTTCACCTTACCGGACGTGGTCAGGAAGGTTTGTCCAATGCTTACCACATCTTCCTTAAAGTCGCTAAATGGCTCTTCTTTTTCCAGACTGCTTTCGAAATTTACATGTGTAAAAATATCACGATGGATAAAGTGGCGGGTACTGGGTTCTGCCAACAAGCCCATTTTGGGGTTATTTTGCGTTTTGGGATGCAATACAAAGCTATCTACAATGGCACCTTTGCTGTCCGTGCGGGTAAATAGTACATTAAAGTATTTATCGATACTGTCTTTACCCTCACCACTGCGAAAACCGCGGTAAGTGGCCGTAAATTCGCCCAAAGCGGCAGGTTTTTGTTTGTATAAAACAACATTTTCACGGTTAAACTTAACCGCCTTTTCATCCACCTTACCATCTTTTTTCAATTCTGAAGCAAAGCGAATGCCTTCGGTTGTGGTTAGTATTTTTTGGTTTACCGAAGAAACCAAAACCCCCATCAATAAAATGCCAAAACCTGCATGCGCAACAGTTCCGCCCCAGGCCATCCAGTTTAATTTTTTCTGGTGCCTCAGGTACATCAGGTTTGCCACCACGAGCAACACAGACAGGAAAAGGAATAACAGGTATTTGAATTGACCAATTCCAAACCCAAGGTTTACCAGCACTGTTACCGCAGCGCTTATGAGTGCGGCCCATGAAAGCTGGGCAATCAATGGCTTTATTTCTGAATTTCTCCACCTGAAGTACTGGCCAATAGCCATCAACAGCATAACCGGCATGGCTAACCACAGCTGGAATGCATTGTATTCTTCCGCTTTTGCGGGCGCTTTACTGAAGCCAAACAACTTGTTGAACACCGGAATGGAGGTAGCTGAAAAGACCTGAACCAAAGACAAAATCAAGAACATGGCGCCAATAAACATCCATAACTCACGGCTTAGCCATTGTTCGTCTTCCAAATCGGATTTGGTGCGGCGATAAAGCTTGAACATAAACAACCCAAGGCTAAAGACGAAAAGGATTAATCCGGTCCATTTCATTGCGGTTGTAAATTTGGGTTGCAAGGTGGCAGGTCCAAACAGGCTCAATGACGCAAAAAGCAAAACGACCGAGATGAAAACAGCAACAATCCAACGCCTGCCGGTTTTGTGATCAACAGCGGACAGCACGCTCATCAATATCAGTGAAAGCAGCAAAATGAGCAATTGACCACTTAGTCCCAGGTCGGTAAATGAGTGCACACTGGCTTCTCCCAGAATACCGCTGCGGGTTAAAAAAGTAGCGTATAATACCAGCCAAAAACTCAATTGCACCAACAGGTGTGCGGTAAACAAATGTCGGCCTGTACTTTTGGCAATAAGCAACATATGGGCTGCTGCTGCCATGATGAGCCAGGGCATTAAACTGGCATTTTCTACAGGATCCCAGGCCCAGTAACCCCCAAAAGACAAACTCTCGTATGCCCAAAAACCGCCCATGATAATCCCTGTACCCAACACACCTACACAAACCAAACTCCAGGTAAGTGCGGGTGCAATCCAGCCTCGGTCGTTGCCTTTCCACAAACCTGCAATACTGTATGCAAAAGGAATCATGGCAGTGGCAAAACCCAGAAACAATGTAGGCGGATGTATAACCATCCAGTAATTTTGCAACAGCTGGTTGAGGCCGTTACCATCTTTAAAAACCTGTAAATAATTGGCCGGACCACCAACGGTGCCCATCACCGGAATTTGCAACAAATCGGAGCGTTGTTCACGCAGCAAATCAAATGGGCTGCTTCCAATGTGAATGGGCCAATCGGCAATTCCCTGACCCAATCCAAGCAACATTGTGCTTAACCCAAACTGGGTAAAGGCAACAACTGCCATTACCGGATATTCCCATTTTCCCGCGTTTCGGATGAGGATAATTCCCAGCACAGCATTCCAAAACATCCAAAGCAGAAAACTGCCCTCCTGTCCTTCCCAAAAACAGGAAATCATATAATAAACAGGCAAGCTATTGCTGCTGTGTCGCCAGGCGTAGTAATATTCGAATCGGTGCTGAAAAATTATCCAAAACAGGATTAAAAATATGGCCAACACAGAAACAGCCTGAATCTGAAATAATCTTTTTCCCCATTGCGCATCCTGAGAAAGGTCTTTGTTTGCCGCACGGAAATAAAACCATGCTGCTCCTAATGAAGCGATGGTGCATAAAACAATAAATAATTGGCCCAAATTACCGGGCCAAAGCAGTTCTCCGTTGAATTGTATAGGTTCCAAAATATTATCGGTTGTTTACCGGTGCGTCTTCGTACTTGCTCGGGCATTTGCTTAGAATGCTGTTAGCCCTAAAATAATCACCTTCCTGAAAGCCAATTAAAACCAGTTTCTGGCTTCGCTCCATGTCTTGTGGTTTGGGTTTGCCATGGATAATTTTCATGGTTTTACCCAGGCTGTCTGTTGCCCAGAATTCCAGGTAATTTGGATCCTTTTGCGGATTGTATACGATGGGTTTTTCTTTGTTCAACGTGCAAACCACGTGGTATTCTTTACCGGGATTTTCTTTCGCCAGAACTTCTGCATCCTTAAATGCTATGTATTGGGTAGAATTACCGTAAAGACTTACAACAGCGCCTATTCCAACGGCTGCCATAATCAGCAAAATGATGTGAAGTGGTTTCATTGTTTTTGATCCTTCTCTTTCTCAAGTTTCGTTATTTTTCGGTCTAAATAAATCAAGAAAACAACGATGCCGAGAAATATTATGAGCAGCACCGCTGCCACCACATTGAACTTGGCATTGCCACGCATTGGCGATTCATTTGCCAGTAATGGTTGTGCCATGAGCATGGCGATGAAGAACATTCCCAATTGGAAAATTGACTTATTTTTCATAATGGCGTATCCGTTTGTATTTCGAGTTTGTTAATGCGGTGCAACAGGCCGGAAACCCATACGAATATAGCAATCCAGCCGATAACTGCAGGATAGAAGAACATGCGCATGGTATTGTCCAGGTCATACTGGTTAAAACCCACAGAACCACCGGCACCCGGATGCAGACTATCGCCGCTCAATTTGGGCATAACCACAATCAAGGCGATAAAAATGGGAAACACAAAAAGGTGGTAAATGGCACTGATTCTTGCCCGCTGATATTCATCTTTCATACCCGAACGCAGCAACAGGTAGGCCATATACATGAGCATGCCAATGGCTACACCATTCAGTTTGGGATCCCGGGGCCACCAACTGTTCCAGGTTACGCTGGCCCAAACAGAACCCGTTGCGCAGCCAAGAAATCCAGCCAATACAGCCACTTTAATGAATGCATCGGCCCGTAAGTCTGCGTTTAAATCGCCTTTTCTTAAATATTTCACCGATTGCACAGCGCCCAGCAGGAGTAAAAAAATCATGCTGAACCACATGGGCACGTGGTAATACAGGTTGCGAATGCTTTCATTGAGGATGGGCCTGTTGGGAAATCCACGCTTCACGTCTGCATCTGCAGCCACAGAAATGGGCGCTGCATTGGTATTTCCGGTATCGCCGGCAGATTTACGGATGGACACAGCAGATGGGAAAGCCATCCATTCTTTATTGGCCAGCACGTACAAATCGCTTACCCCTTCAGCCCTTTCTTTACCCAGCTTAGGATTGAAGGTTGCTGAAAGAATGCCGTCCTTATAATCGGTTTTGGTGGCTACAAATCCCCATTTCCCTCCCAGCACAGCGGATTGAACCTGAAAATCCTTTCCGGGATTGTAGATATCAATGTTTATTACCGAAGGCGTATCCGACCAGATGCTGAACTTATCGACACCGGTAATTCCCGTCTTTAGTGGAATAAACAAACCTCCCACAAGCACGTAAAGCAATAGCAGAATCCCGATGACTTTAAAACCATGTTTTTTTATCACACGCTTGCTCCTTTCCGCGATCTGCGCTTCAATTCGGTTTCAATCAGGCTTAATTCTCTTCCCATTTGGCCTGCCACACTGCTGTTTTCCCTTGCCCTGCGGGTGAGGTAAGGAATAACCGACTTTACGGGACCATATGGAACATATTTACACACATTGAACCCGGCATGGCTGAGGTTATAACTGATATGATCACTCATACCAAGCAATTGGCTAAACCAAACTCGCTCATCGTTGCTGTCCATGTTTTTTTCAGCCATAAGCTTAATCAAGGTTGCACAACTAAGTTCATTGTGGGTTCCTGCGCAGATGCTAACCTTATCGGAATGGTGTATGCAATGTTTTAAAGCTTCGTTATAATCTTTGTCTGAAGCCTCTTTACTCGGTTGAATAGGATCCTGATAACCCATAACCTTTGCCCTTTCAGACTCTTTTTCCATGTAGGCACCGCGCACCAGTTTAAAACCCAGATACCATGTGGCATCCACAATTTGCTGTTTCAGGTAATCTATCCTGTCGTGCCTGTAAAGTTGAATGGTATTGAACACAATTGCCTTGCGGGTATTGTGCTTCATCATGGCTTTTTCCGCCAGGCGGTCTATCGCATCCTGAATCCAGCTTTCTTCGGCGTCTACAAAAATCCTGACATCCAACTTTTCGGCATGGCTGCAAATGCTGTTAAACCTTTCTGTGCCTCTGGACCATTCATCTTGCTCGGCTTCGGTTAAACTTTCGTCGCTGCTCTGTTTGCGCAATAATTCAAAACGAATGATTCCAGTGGTTTTAAAAACCGAAAAAGGAATATGCTTATTGCCTGCAGCGGCATTTATGGTTTCAAGAATCTCCTGGAAAGTATGGTTAAAATTCTCTTCGTTTTCTTCGCCTTCAACCGAGTAATCCAGTATGGTGCCAATTCCGGCTTTTGCAAGTCTGTCAATGGTTTTTCTGCATGCAACGATATCTTCCCCACCGCAAAATTGGCTAAAAATAGTATCCCTGATAAGCTTCTTTAATCCAATGGATACTGCAATATTGGCCAAAAATGGACCAAACCGCAGCAAACCAGGAAAATTAAAACTTTTAAAAAGCAATCTGGATCTCTTCAAACCGGCTTCGGAAAGGTGAGCAAAAGCGATTTCGGTATTGGAAAATTCTTCAACTGAGCCCTGCATGTTTTTTAGTGCTGCAAAGGAACAACAGAAAGGGGAAGGTTTGTAAACATTTTAGACAGAAATAAGGATAAATAATTCCACGAATTATGGCAGCCTTAAACCCAGTTTTTCAATCACTTCCTGCCACTGGGGTGTTTTCTTAATGATAAAATCAAGTTTTTCCTTATCCGTATATGGTTTTCTGTCCACCACAGAAGTAGCACCCTTCTCAATTCGAAGGTTGGTAAGCTTGCCAGAGGTTTGTACCGTTACGAAGCGATTAAACTCAAACCTAACTTCATCCAGGGCATCCATTTGCGCTGCAGAAGCGGCCTGCACCACCACATCTTTTCCGTCTATTGCAGGAACTATAGCCTTCATCAAGCTGGATATGCGAACACCGGTTTGCTTACTAAATTCCAGCCACAGGGTTTGTACAGCATCCGCGTCTATTGCAGGCTCATTGACCAATGCTTCGGCCGTTGGCGGTTCTTCATAAGCAATTTCGGTTTGTGTCTGGTCGCCGGGAAGGGTTTTTTCTTCTTTTGGCGTCAGTATCCGCTCTTGTTGTTTTCGCTGCTTGAAGGCATCATAGCCCGACAATTGCAACCTGGATTCCTGAATTTTGTTGCTGAGTTCCTGCACTTCCTGCTGTTTGGCAATTGCAGGGGTGGTTTCTGTAGCTGTTGCAGTTTTGCTTACGGCTGAATCAGGGCTTTTTTTTTTAATTCCTGCTGGGTAGATACGGTGGAGATGTAGGCACTCAAATTGGATAATTTCATGAGTGTCAGTTCCAGCAACAAACGGGGATGACGGCTTGTTTTGTATTTTTCGTCACAATCGTTGAGCAGGTTTAATCCATTCAATATGAGGGAAAAACCCATGGCAGCAGATTGATCTGCATATTT
>CANKVN010000106.1 GCA_947487055.1 Flavobacteriales bacterium | reverse complement strand
CTTGCACAAAAAACGCCCCTTTCTTTGAAAAACAGATATTGGGCAAGGGTATTGGGCCTTCGCCAATGCAATTGAGTGTGGATGCTTACCCCTTTTTGTTTCTTTCCAAAGGTGGTGGTGGAAGCCTGGGGCTTGAAACCGGGAACTGGCAGGCAGGGGTAATCGGTTTTAGCGTGGTTCCGCCAGATTATATCAAAAATGCTTTTTTTGCTAATGCAGACAACATCACCGTGAAGAGGAACAATGCCGTGGAATTGTTTGTGAACTACTACCTGAGAAAGGATCGTAAAGGGATTTATGCAGGTGTTTTGGGTGGTCCGGAATGGTTTAATATGGAAGATAAAATAAGTGGAGCCTCAGAAACAATTATCAAAAATTATGTTGTTCCGCGCATCGGATTAAGGGCATTTCCTTTCAAGAAAACATGCTATGCCGATGCCAGTTTTGGTTGGAGTTTTAACCTGAGCGGAACCGAAAAACGGCCATTGGGACAATCAACCTACAATGCCAAAGGCGGTGGTTTTATTTATTTCCTGCAGTTGGGTGCACGGTTTGACCTGACGAAAAACAAAAAATAATGCGCCATTGCGCCGCACCGGGCGCCCATTAAAACCAAGCACAAAGCGGCTATTGTTGTTGATCCCTGCGGACAACCATGTACAAATCCTCCTCTAACCGAAGGTAGCCAAACTCGTAACAAAACCGATACTGGCTGCCGGTTTTGGTGGTATATAAACTGGTAAAGTAATCAAAATGAAACCCTTTGGCAGCAAGCTTTTTCAGGGGAACGCGTGCCTTTCCGTCGGCATTGCCATTCAATAAATCTTCAAGGATTCTCCTGTTTTTTCGCAAGGCATGGTTGATGTTTCTAACCTGGTTATTCGCGTCTGCATTAAGCTTGTTGTTGTAGGCATTTCTGCAGGCGTCTCCGCAGAATTTCTTATCGGCGCGGCCCAAAATACGGTCACCACATTCCAAACAATTTTTGTGCAACATTCGTAGACAATATTAAAACAAACTTTATATTCAAACGACAACAAGTGAGTACAATCGATAATAATTGTTAAAATACCGATTGGTTTTTTCGGGCCAAACCACCTTTGCATCAACAAAATAACGATTTGATGAACCATTTTAATTTTATTTATATGACAACGTTAGTTAATTCTGTAACCCTGTGGGGCAATGTAGGCTCCACCCCATCTGTTCGCACCCTTAAAAACGGCCGCAAGGTTGCCACCTTGAGCCTTACCACCGGTGAGCGCAAAAAAGACCCTTCCGGTCAAAGCATTAAGGGTTTATCCTGGCACAAACTGGTGTTTTGGGGCCCAAAGGCAACCATCGTAGAAAACCATGTGGGCAAGGGCCAGCGCCTGTTTGTAGAAGGAAGAA
Source organism: Flavobacteriales bacterium (assembly GCA_947487055.1). Lineage (GTDB taxonomy): Bacteria > Bacteroidota > Bacteroidia > NS11-12g > UBA955 > RGEC01. The sequence goes on along the minus strand of CANKVN010000106.1, from coordinate 4,901 downwards.
TTACCGAGCGCAGCTGGACCGACACCAAAGGCCGCGAAAAAAAGCAGGCTGTTGTTGATGTGCAGCGTGTTTTTTTGGTAAACCGCAAAAACCAACAGGCGGCACTGGATGATGCCTTGCCTTTCTAATACCATTTTTGGTTTTTTCTGATTACAACCCCGGCCCTGGTGCTGGGGTTTTTTTATGGTTTGTCCCTATTTTTGTAATGACATGCAATCAACCACTGTTTATTTCCGTGAAACACAGCGCTTCAACCAGCCCTGGCTATGGATACTTTTGGCGCTTCCACTGGTTGCAGCAATTGCCATACCGCTGGCAACAGAAGGCTCGCTGCGTCTGGATGATTTTATTGGGGTGGGGCTTACCGCGGCTGTGATATTGCTCCTGCGCCTAATGAAACTGGAAACACGCCTGGACAGCACCGGCATTACGGTTCGTTTTTTTCCTTTTCACCTGAAGCCACGCTTTTTTTCCCTGGATAATATTGCCTCGATGGAAGTAACCACCTACAAACCCTTGCAGGATTATGGGGGTTGGGGACTGCGTGTCGGGGCAAAAGGTGCGGCCTTTAACACAAGTGGCAAAAATGGCATGCTGGTGGGTTTTCACGAGGCGCAATGGCTGGTGCTTGGAAAGCAAAAAAACTTGATGATTGGCACCCAGCAACCGGAAGCCTTGAGCAAGGCCCTTGAAGAACTTAAACACGCTGCTGTTTCCCCATAACAGATTCCGTTTGCCTGCGCTACCTTTGTGCTGTGATAGAATACAATCGTTTTGTGTTGCCAAACGGGTTGCGGGTAATCCACCACCAAGATCCCGACAGCACAGTGGTGGTACTTAACACCCTTTTCAATGTTGGCGCGCGCGACGAAGAATCGTCCAGAACGGGCTTTGCGCACCTGTTTGAACACCTGATGTTTGGGGGCAGTAAAAACGTTTCCTCGTACGACAAATCTGTGGAACGTGCCGGTGGAAGCAACAATGCTTTTACCAATAACGAATACACCAATTACTACATAACCGTTCCTGCAGAAAACGTGGAAACCGCATTTTGGCTGGAAAGCGACCGCATGTTTTTACTGGACATCAACGACAAAAGCCTGGAAGTGCAGCGTGGTGTGGTGATAGAAGAATTTAAGCAACGCTGTTTCAGTGCACCTTTTGGTTTGTTGTGGCACCATGTTCGGTCGATGGTATACAAACAAAGCCCCTATCGCTGGCCCACCATTGGGGAAGATATTTCCCATATTGAAAACGCCACCCTTGAGGATGTGGCTGCTTTCTACCAAAAACACTACCACCCCGCAAACGCGATTTTGTGTGTTGCCGGACAAATAACCCTGGAAGAGACCAAAGCCCTGTGCGAAAAATGGTATGCCAATATTCCATCGGCTGGTGCTGTTAACCTAAACCAATACAACCCGGAGCCAGAGCAGGAAGAACGCCGCTTTCTTTCGGAAACCGACCTTAGCCCAAACCCGGCCGTGTTTTTGGTTTGGAGAGGCCCCGCGTTTTCCAACCCGGACAGCGCCGCTTTGGAGTTGTTTGCCGATTTGCTGGGCGGATCTGAGATAAGTCCTTTGTATGTGCGTTTGGTTAAAGAAACCGCTTTGTTCAATGACGCTGCCTGTTTTTACATGCGTGGCGTAGGCGAAGGTTTGTTTATGTTATATGGCATTCTCAACGACGGCAAAACACAGGAAGAGGGAGAAGCGGCCTTGCTGGAGGTATTTCAGGAGGCGTTATCGGGCAAACTGTTTACCGAACGGGATATGGAAAGGGTTAAAAACAAAGCCACAACGGCACTGTTGTTTGAAAAAGCTTCCCTGATAAACCGCGCACAAAAACTCTGTTATTTCGAAAACCTTGGACACCTGGAAGCGGTAGAAGAAGAAAACAACCAGTACCGCGAAGTGTCTCTGCACCACATGTTGAACACCGCAACGGCAACGTTTAAGCAAGACAAGGTGTCTGTTCTATATTACTCACCAAACCAATCCGCATGACATTTAGAGAAACCGCTCCCAGCACCCGCGCCATTGAATCCCTGAATTACACCAGCGCCACACGGGAAATTCTTGCCGGCGGATTGCCCATGTATGTTTGCCCTCCCCGCCCCTTAGGTGTTTTGAAGCTTCAATTTTACTGGCCAATCGGAACAGCACAACAACCGGCACCAATGGTGGCGCGTGCAACCAATATGTTGCGGCTAAGTGGCAATAAACACCTGACTTCAGAGCAGATACAGGAAGGTTTTGAGTATTTGGGCGCTTCTGTAGGAATGGATGTTGGGTTGAACGAATCAACCCTCACCCTTCAAGCACAGGAAGAAACCCTGATTGAGGCTTTACAATGGCTTTTGAAAGAAGGCCAGGACCCCGTTTTTCCTGATGAAGAACTGGCGATTTACAAACAGGTAGAAACAGCAGGGTTGCTACGCAGGATGCAAACACCACGCTATTGGAGCAGCCGGGAGTGTATGGAAGCCCTTTATGGTGTTGGCTCTCCGGATGGCACATTTTCAAACCCCGAGGACATAGAAGCATTGCAGGCAGCAACCTTACAGTATTGGTTTACAACAAACCTTGGCTTGGGAATGTCTACCGTATTTGTAAGCGGAGATGCCAATGCACAATTGCAAGAAAAATTGAGGCAGGTGCTAGGCCGCATAAACAGCCAGGAGCAAGCCCCAACAATAATAACAACAAATACCCAGGGCTTAAAAAACCGGGTGATAAAACACCCGCTGGAGCAAAGCAGCCAGGCAAGCATGTATTTGGCCAGAACATTACCGGAGATGGACATGCGCACCCTACAACTGGCATCGCTCGTGAATATGTTTTTGGGTGGTTTTTTCGGAAGCCGACTCATGCAAGATCTTCGGGAAACACGGGGATTAACCTATGGCATAGGCAGTGGAATAAGCCCTGCCAGCAATGGATATACCTGGTATGTTAGCGGCGAAATGAACAGCAGCAACGCGGATGCCGCACTGGAAGCAACCCTGGAAATTATGAAAAATATTGCTTCGAATCCACCCAGCGGTGACGAGCTGGACAAGGCTAAACGATATGCCGCCGGACAAATGCGCGCTGGTTTTGACGGACCGTTTGCCCTGCCCCGCAAGATTCAGTTTTTGCTGCAAAGTGGCTTCGATGAACGGTATTATACAAGCTATATGGACACCCTGTGGTCTATTTCTTCAGAAGAAATATCGCAGTTTGCAGACAATTATTTGCAACCGGAAGCGTTTACCATTGCATTGGCAGGAAAACTAAACTGATTGGGTTATCTCCGAAAACACATACTGCTTTTATCCTTTTGTTTGGCTGGCGGACTATATGCTGTTAGCAACCCTCCCACTATTGCACGCGCTTGTTTGGATAAAACAACAAGAATGCTCACTGTTTACATCAGCAAAACCCAGGATGCCTGTGGCAGTTTTGTTGAGTTCCGGCTCTATGGGCGCGATGATGTTATCAATCCGTTTCAACTTTTGTACGCAGGCGGAAGCATCAGCACCACTTCACTAAGCGCTACCTTACCCAACCAAAAACGCTGGGAAGTCTTTGTGAGTGTGCGGTTTGCCTGCAATGGAAAAGACACATTAAACTCAGATACGGTATTTATTGATGACACACCGCCCGCCGTGCTGAACCTTGATAGTGTGAGTGTGGATTTCACCTCACAACAATTGATTGCTGGCTGGCAAAAGGCATCAGAAAAAGATGTCATGGGTTACTCTGTTTTTAAGGTAGACCCAGGCACCGGAAACAATGTTTTGATCAAAGATACCGCATCGCTTGGGTACCGGTTTTCTACTTCAACCTTTGATGTAAGAAACAGTGGCAATAAAACTAATATAGCGGTATTTGACTCTTGCTATAACGGTGGGGTAATTTGTGCTGCACACAGCCCTGTTTGCGCTTCATTTTATGCTGCAGACAACATCAATTTACCTTGTGACAAACAGTTTACTTTCCGGTGGACCAATTACATCGGATGGGCGGTAGACCACTATGATGTTTGGGTGTCTGATGACCAAAGCAACCTTTGGTCAAAGGCGGGATCTGTTAGTGGATCAACACTTGCTTACACCTACGCGATTCCGGTATTAAATAGAAAATACTATTTCCTGGTTCGGGCATACAAATCACCCGGAGCCGCTTCTATCACGTCCAGCAGCAATATTATTGGGGCTTATTTGTCTGGTCACCCAAGATCAAGTTCCAACGCTATAGGGCATGTGTCTGTGGTTAATGAAGGTACACTGGAAATAACAACCAGGTGGACCGCAACAGCACCAGGTTATTCGGCAACATTGTATTACCGAGCCAGCAACAACCCCACATGGCGGGTTTATGTTGGAGTGGTTCCACAAGGATTATCCCGCTACAGACACACAGGACTTCAAACAAGCAACACCTCATACCAATACAGGTTGGTGGTGAAAAACCCTTGCAGCAACCCCTCGGATTCATCCATGGTGCATGAAAGCATCCTGCTTACAAGAACCGGTTTTTTTATTCAATGGTTTGATTATCAAGCATATAACACGAAATATACCGTGCTAGAAGGCCGTGAAAATAATGTTTCCACGTGGAACACCACATCAACCAACCCCTCCCCTTTTGTATTGATGGATACATCCTCGGCAAGGTGCTATCGGGTGGTGGCCTACAAAACAGATAGCAATGGGACAAAGGAAGATACCGCTTACTCCAATGAAATCTGCACAAGGGTATTGGACACAACCCTGATTCCAAACGGGTTCTCCCCTGAAGGAAAAAACCCCTACTTCAAAATCATCAATCCCAACATAACGCCCGGCCAGGCAAACATGCGTATCTATGACAGGTGGGGTGGCAAGGTTGGGGAAGGTGAAGCCTTAACGGGATGGG
>CANKVN010000105.1 GCA_947487055.1 Flavobacteriales bacterium | reverse complement strand
TACATGTTTGGCTCCGTAAAGGAATATCAACAATCCGATAAGCATTCCGACGCCGGCCGCAGCAAATGCCCATCCCCATCCATAATTGATGCGGAGGTAAGCTGCAACGAAGTTGCAAACAAAGGCCCCAATGTTGATGCCCATGTAAAAGATGTTGTATCCACTGTCTTTGTTGGCTTTAAACTGCTCCTGGTTGTAGAGATTTCCCAGCAACGCTGAAATATTTGGCTTAAAAAAACCATTTCCCAGAATGATGAATAAGAGGCCCAGATAGAAGGTGGGCTCCCCTTTCATGGCAAGCAAAAAGTAACCGATAGCCATGGAAATACCACCCAGCACAATCGATCTTCTGTAACCCAGCCAGCGGTCTGCCAGCAGTCCGCCAATGAATGGTGTCAGGTAAACAAGACCCAGGTACGTTCCATAGATATCTGACTTTTTTTCGGCGCTAAATCCCATTCCGCCATTTTGCACGCTATCCAGCATATACAAGGAAAAAATTCCGAGCATGAGGTAATAACCAAACCGCTCCCACATTTCGGTTAAAAAAAGATAGGGTAAAGCCTTGGGATGTTTTGCAGTGTTCGCTGTTTCCATATAAGATTGGCTAAAATATAATTTTTTTTTGAGAAAGGTTCTAAAAACAAAAAAAAGCCCCGGAAAAACCGGGGCTTTTTTTTAAAATTTCATTAAGTGGGTTAGTCTTTATCGGAAAACGCTCCCATATCGAACAGCAAAGAGAATCTTAGCTGATTTTGCAATGGATGCCTGCGGGCAAAGGGAACCAGCATGGCTAAATCAATGGTTATTTTCTCATATTTCAAGCCCAGTCCGAAGGTGGCATATTGTCTTCCGCCTTTGTTTTTATTTTCGTAGAATGCTCCTATCCTACCGGCAAATTTATTGTCGTACCAGTATTCCGTTCCAAAGGAACCGGTCCATTCGTTTAACTCTTCATTAAGACCACCCGGTGCATCGGAGAAACTCTGAATCATGCCCTGCACAACACCCACATTGGGATCTTTACCAATAAACTGGCGTACGCCATTGATTGCTGAGTCGCTTCCATCGTATGCCACCAAGTAGTATGGCCTTGTAGGAACCAGTAACTTGTTCACATCGGCATACAGACCCACTTTATTGTATTGATCAATTTCGTATTTCCATCCCACACCCAGTTTCAGGTTGGTGGGAATAAAATCACGCTGTTCGCGTGTGGTATAGGTCATTTTGGAACCAATGTTTTGAAGGTTTAGCCCGAAATTGAAATCGGAATTTTTGCCATCCTTCATGCGGAATTTGGTATGATAAAGCAAATTAACATCACCGGCACCGGAAACACCGGCCTTGGTATTTGCACCATTGATAACCCTGTTTCCAGCGATATTAGAGTAGATAAACCTGAGATTTACGCCCATGCTAAAATTCTTGCTGAAACGGGTAGCATAACCACCATCAATACTAAATTCGTTGGGGTTAAAGTTGCCTATTGGATTGCCTTCGAAATCGGTGAAATTGATATTACCCAGAGAGAAATAGCGGATTGCACCACCGATAACAGAGTTTCCATTTTTGGATTTAGAATAACCGGACAGGTAGCTGAAACCTACATCCGAGACCAATTGCCTAAGCCATGGGGCGTATGATAATGAGAAACCGGATTGCCTGTCTGCATTCACCAGATTGCTCATGTTCCAGGATACGCTATTGGCATCAGGACTGAACAATGCGACGCCGGCATCACCAATACCTGCAGAACGGCTGTCCGGGGTAATGGTAAGAAACGGAACCATGGTGGTTACCGTATTTAACTGACCAGTTAGGTCGCTCTTGCTGATTTGTGCCCAAGAAGAGGTTCCAAAAACGGCAGATAAAACGAAGAATAGCGTTGCCTTTTTCATGAAAGGAATATTGGCAAAAATAGGGTTTTGTTTTGGATTTGATTGCGTAATTGATGAAAACATGCTTGGAATTAGGCTAAAACGAAAAAACAATAACTTTATTGTATGGGATAACTCAGTTTTTAATCATTTTGCCGCCAAATATTGCAGAGGAGCCTGCGGCGGTTAATTTGACCTTATAGAAATAAATACCATTAGGCAACAATCCTGTTTTCACCTGATTGTCAAAGGTTGTGCTGCCCGGCCAAGATAAACGAATTTCATTAGCGGCAGCCCCTGAAATCTGGCTTTCTTGCTGATGCAGTGTTTTGCCACTGCCATCCATTACGGATAATTCTACCTTAAAATCGGCGCCTGGCATATTGTGCCTAAACCTTATGCCTACAGCATCGCTGAATGGATTTGGGAATGCGGCATGTTCCAGCACCTTAAGGGTGCCATTGCCAATGGTGAATTCGGTCCACCCTTCCCCTGAATTGTTGAATATATCCCAAACCTTAACGTGCAGGCTGTGTTTACCGTTTGTCAGATCAGGAAGCGGCATTTTAATTGTTCCGGAGGTATATGAATTTAAATCATAGGTAAAAAAATCATTGAGGATGATGATTTTTTCCTGTGGCGTGCCTTTGTCCAGTATACAAATCATGTCCCGCCCAATTCCGGCTCCTGTTGCATTCAGGCCATCTTCATCAAATACCCGTATGAACATATTCGCATTGGGCTGCACTTCTTCACCATACCTAAAAGTTGCATCATTGATGTATACTTTCACGTCAGGACCTTTGTTGCCGGCCACCACATTGGATTCACTTCCACCAATAAGCACCCTGTATCCACCGGCGGCATCTGTCTCCTGGTTGTGGGCATAAAACATCATCTTACCAAAATCAACATTGTAGGCAATGTCTTTGGGAACCGTAAATACCACTTTAAAATCTCCATTGGTCACCGAAACTGTTCCTTTATATATAAAGCTGCTCTGATCCAGGTATGGAATGGGTTGGCCAATCTGGTCATTTACAAGCGTTTTTCTGGTAATGGGTTTATCCAGAATGCGCACCCACATTTGTCCGTTAAAGGTAGAAAATTTACCCTTCAACCTTTCTTCTATGTGCCCTTTGAGTTCAACAATGCTGAAAGCCTTGAGGGTATCCTTAAAACCATTGGCTGTTTGGTGGTTGATGGAATCCAGAATAACCTTGTGCTTGGGAAAAGCCAGCGGCATGGAAGGGTCGCCGAGCAGGGCGAACTTATTGTCTTCAGAGGTAACTCCGGGCCTGTTTTTAAGGCGTTTAAAAACATCGCCAAGGGCAGGAATGGGTTCGTTTGGCTTGGGAAATCCATAGTTGGTCCAGAAATCATTGTTAATGGCCATGTTTCCTGATACAAACACAAGCCTGGTGGTAGACATGAGCGCAATGGGACCGCCATTGGGGTTGAGCAATGCCTGTTCGCCGGCGCTTTGCTCGCGGGGATCATCGTAAAGGCTAAATTCACAGGTAGCGGTGAACATCACAGGCATTTTCCAGCGGTTGTTCCAGGCCTTGATCATGGGCACATCCAAAATGGCTTCCTGTGCCCATCCGGCAGGCCCGCCATGGCCCTGATAATTCATAAACAGGCAACCGTTTTGCATGTTCCTGTCTATGGCTGCATTCACATCGGGGTATTTTTCGGTATTGCCGGTAGAAACCTGTTTAAATGCATCGGCAAAAATCTTGTTTACGTTTATATAGGGATGAATGGTATCGATGTTTCTGGCGTATTTTTCACTTTCCGCAGTAAAAACCGTTTCCCAGGAAATGTCAACATCGTCGGTTACATAGGCAATATTGCTTCTCCATTCGCCCAGGCTTTCCGGCGAATCATAGCGTTCCAGCTTGCTCACCATGGCATCGGCTTCTGCTTCGGAACGGCATGGGATTCTACCCACAGAAACCTGCAACTGGTTATTGCCCCTGGACGGATCGCCTGCCAGTGAATCCAGGTATCCAAAAAAATCATCGAGGCAAAAATTAGCACCTTTATTCGGAGAATCGTACTGATAGGTAGGGACAAAATTGGTATTGTCCTTTACCCTGTTTTTCATGTCATAACTGGCTGCGCCCATCAGCAATACATATTTCAAAGGCGTTGCCGAAGAGAGGGATTGCTGATACAAACAGCGAACAAAATCACGAACCGCCACAATATCCTGTTGCGAAGTACTAAAGCGGTTATAGATATCCTGCAGTTCTACCACTTGCACCTTATATTTTTGATTCTTTTTGCGCAAGTCAGCCAGTCGCATTGCAGCACTTTTAAACTTGGGATGGGTAATGATAAGCAATTCAGGTGTGGAAGCTTGCAACAATTGTGGACCGGAAATGAGGCCCAATACCTCAGGTTTCAGTGTATTATCCGGATCAAAAACAGCAAATGCACTTTTGGGTAAAGAAGCCCCGGCAATGGCGTTGTGGGTATTTCCTGAGCTATTAACGGTTAATGCAACAGGGTTCATTTTATCAGAAACGTTCCATATATAAGCCTGGTTGCCCTGTGTTCTAATTTCCACGACTGATTTTTGAAGCAATTGGCGGTTTCGCAATACCACAGGACCATTTGCCGTTGTCATAGACTGTGTGCCCGCTATTTCTACAAAATCAATCCATGCATTACTTTTGGTATTAGGCCTGCTTAGCGTGAACTGGGCCTGGACTTGACCTGTGGGGGCGGTAGCCTGCAGGTATCGCTCCTGCAAATCAAATGCGGCGTAGTCTGTATTTATTCCTGAGAAAACAAAAGCACCCGTTTTGGCATTAACACTGAAATTGACGGTTCCCGAACCATCAATAATTCCTCCGGCCACAGACAATCTTATATCTACACTGTCATTGGCTCCCGCCGGCAAGTCGATCTTCAGATTCCGGGTGAGGGTTTCATTGCCCATCTTCTCCCCTAGCCATGTTCTGCCCATATGCACTGGATTTTCCAATTCCAGTTCATGAAAAACCAGCCACTCACTTTTATCCACGACCATTTGTGGGGTTCCCAGTTCATTGGTTGTGGTTATGCGTTTTCCATTTTGGTCACCAAATCCAATATACAGGTAGGTGTAGTCATCATAAAAGTTGGTTTGGTGGCGCCAGGTTCCACCCGAAAAAAACCAGGGATGCGGTGTTGCTGCAAAGAAAATCAGGTTATCGTTATCGTCTAATATGCCATCATTCTCACCTTGCAAAAGAACCGGTAATTCCTTGGTTCCATGAATTAGGTTTCGGCTCAACTCCGGGAGCATGGCACCCTGATGGGTAAAAACCATCAATTTTCTGGGGTCTTTGGAATTCGTTGTGAGGCCTGCTTTGCGCAATTCCTGTCCTGTTAATTTATAAATACCTTCCTGCACAACCCTAATTCGCAGCCATTGACCCATGCTAAGATCCACGCCCTGAGCCAACAGCCCACTGAAATTTGCCAAAAAAGCAATTACAAGGCATACTGCATATTTTTTGACGGTTCGCATATAATTAGGTATTGTTAACGGCAAATATCCGTGTTTATTGCCATTGCAGAATAAGAAAAATGTCATTTTTAAGCAGCAAAAAAAAAAAATTTGGTTGCATGAAACGTTTTATCTCTTAAATTTGTCCATTCAGAAAATATGCAAAAAGGATTTTTACGACTTTCCTTTCTCGCGGCGTCCCTGCTGTCGGTGGCTACTATCAAGGCGCAAGACCCTGAACTTACTCAGTTTTATGCAGCGCCAGTCTACACCAACCCAGCATTAGCGGGTTCCGCGGTTTGTAATTATGGAGCAGCCGGCAGGATTGCACTAAATTACAGGAATCAATGGCCGGGCCTTCCTGGTACTTTCCGTTCTTTCGCGGCTTCATGGGACCAACACATCCCGAGTGTAGGCGGCGGATTAGGAGCCATGGTCTTTCATGACGTAGCCGGATCGGGCTTATTAACCACAACAACCATCAGCGGTGTTTATTCGTACCTGTTGCCAATGAACAGAAACCGATTATTCATGCGTTTTGGTTTACAGGGTGCCTACAGCTTCAAGAGCATCAACTTCAACCGCTTGAAATTCTCCGACCAGATTGTGCCAACCCAAGGATTTGTTAATCCAACTGCTGAGCAGGTTCCTTCACAAAACATCGGATACCCCAATTTCAATGCAGGCTGGATTATGTACACCTCTAAATTCTACATTGGGGTTGCAGCACATAACATTATTGAGCCGAACTGGAGTTTTTATCAAAACCCGAATGAAGTATTACCAAGGCGTTTTACCGTTCATACAGGGGCTGTTATTCCTTTGACAAAATCCAGGTACAGACCAGACGATGCAGCTACCTTCAGCCCGAATGCATTGTTTATGATGCAGCGTAATTTCACCCAATTAAATGTAGGTTTTTATGCCAACAAAGGCCCGCTGGTGAGTGGTTTGTGGTTTAGGCAAACATTTGGAAATTATAAAAATTCCGATGCCATCATGATGCTTATCGGCTTCAGAAAAAACCGTTTCAAATTTGGTTACAGTTATGACTTTACTGTTAGTGATGGCAGAAGTGTTATTACT
>CANKVN010000104.1 GCA_947487055.1 Flavobacteriales bacterium | reverse complement strand
GTTTGTTTTGATAACCAATGTTTTGTCCCTGTTTTTTAATATTCCCTCCAAACCACGCACCCAATAGAATCACAGGTATTAATCCAAAAATAAACACCCAATACAAGGGTTTAAAATAATAGTCAAAAAAGGGATTTCCAAAGCCGCCTATGTCATCAATTCCTTCCTGAAAAAAACCTACCGAACTGCCTATTATTATTCAGGTGAGTAAAATGATAAATCCATACTGTCTATTCCTAAACCGTGAAATGCAAAAATAATTTTATTGGGTGTTTGTAAATTTAACTTTTCCGAAACAACCAGTCTGTATTTTCTTGCCTCTCCATCAACAATGACGGTATTGTTTTCAAATGTACCGGCTTTCCCATTTAATATTGAATCAACGACATCATCTTTGTTGTTGCATGAAAAAAGTGCAATAAAAGAAAATAGAAAAAGAGTAATATATAGGTTATTATGAGGGTATAAATTAAATCGGTGCATGGTATCTGTTTTTTTATTAGATGGGGTATTGAGAACATAAGTTACAATATTCATGCCGCCCGAATGCTTTGTTGGGTGATGACAAACGGATTATGCAATACGAAACCATGCTTTTGGGGCCGGCGTTGTTAATTGATATATTATTTATAACCATTTTTTATTAGCTTAAAGATTGATTTTTTTAAAACATCTGATAAACTATCTGTGTAATAATTATCTGTCAATAATTTTATTTCGCTTGTAAGCTCCGGATACTTTTTTGAAACAACAACCATTAATTTGAATGCTTGAAAACGAAGTGAATTGTTATTGTTGATGTTCTGCCAAATTTTTGAGCAAGTGTCAAACAGTTGTCCTTCGCATAACGGGTCTATTTCCATTCGTTGCAATACTTTTAACAATGCCCGCTGTTGACTGTTTGGCCTGACGGGCAATATGTCAACAATCTTTTGGGTGTGATTTTTTACACGGGGGTCATTGTTGTTCATACAACTCCACAACAACCAGGAGGCACGCCACGAATAAGGTTGCTTGTCAGAAATGGAAAGATTAACAAGTTCAGGAAAATCGTCTTGGTGTTTTGTAATGTAAGAAGTCCAGTCGTCTTTCCGCAGGTTTGTCAGCGTATATTCCAAATTTGTTTCCTCTTGGTTATTCATTTTGATGAACTTGGGCGTTTTCTATATGGCGTATAATAGCTTGGCTAGGCGTAATGACCAGAAGGGAATTGCCTGTAGTTTTTTAAATATTATGATAATAAAAATTGCATCACTAAAATTTAGTCCTTATGGCACTTTATTATTATTATTAAATGCGTAGTTTAAACCAGCAAAAATAAAATGAAGTTGAATAAAATTATATCGATTAGTTCCGTTTGCTCCACCTTCAAGCAGTCTATAGCCAATGTTTCCATTTAGTTTTTTAGTGAAACTATATCTTCCAGACAATGAAAGGTCAATCGCCCTGCCTTTACTTGCAGCGATGCCCTCTCCCAAAAAATCAACCCCCATTTTTTGAGTTATATCCCAATTGGCCATTAGGTTGATAAGCGGAGCGAAACCCACACTAAAGTTTTCACGTAAAAATTCTCTGTTTTTTAACGATACTCCGGCATCTCTAATTTTTGCAGATATCCCAACCCCAAATTTAAATTTGTCTTTACTAATGATTCTTCGATTATAGGTAATGCGATAAGAATTAAACTTGTAAACTGCTTCTATGGGTATGTTTGCTTTAAAGTTTTTTCCATCAAATAGTATATCCTTTTCTATGGTTCCGGTTTCTACCATTTTTAAGGGGGCATAAAGAAATGAAATGTGGTTTTTTTCATTTAATAAACAACCAGCGCGCAACCTCAAATATGGACTTACTGTAGTCTGAAAATCATTTTTCAAAGAAAACAATGTTCCATTAATGCCATTGCGTATATCATTAATTTCTGTGTAGAATGCTCCTGATTCAAGATTAATGAAAGTCTGCGCTTTCAAAGAGAAATTGGATTTCAAACAAATAAAAAGAATCCAAAAACTTGACTGGAGAGCATGCTTATAAGCCAAGTGATTCATGTTGAGTCCTTCTTTTTGAAGTGTGTTGTTTAATGTTTTTACACCCCACCAGTTTGCGCAATAAAACCAAGGTTAACGCTGCTTTCTTGTTGGGCTATTACCGCTGTTCATCAACGCTGCCTTGCGCTTTCTGCGTAAGTGAACATACATAACAATACATCCTACAAACAGGGCCGTCATCACCCAGGCAGCCGCATTGGTGTACCAAACAATGTTTTGGCGCGCTGCATCTTTTGTAAACCCGGCCAGGGCCTCAATGGCGGCGATTGCCGCTACGACGAGGCACAACAGGCTCATCACATGGTATTGTATCATTCTTTTTTCGGTTTATGCTGCCATTTACATTCAGTATCTCCCAGTTGCTGAAGGACTGGTCGCTTTCCATGCCCTCGCCGGTGATAATCTGCTCCGGTGTGGTGATTTTGACAAACTTATCGGTGTAGATTTTTCCTTTGGCCTGGTCCCAAACCAGCTCTTCGGTTTCCAGCTTTTCGCACTTTATGTTCAGCACGCGCACATTCCTGCGCACCACTATGCGTTTCTTTTCGGTATAGCTGATACCATATTCGCTCACCAAATAACTTTCTACATTGCCTTTTTCATCCAAAAAATCCGCCCTGATGCCCTTTGGCATTTCTATGTAGGGGTTTTGTACATTTTTCACACCCACCATTACAGGACTGTGTATAATGGCCTTCAAGAGGCCAGAATCAGTGTATTCAATGGTCACATTCTCCGCTGTTTCTTTGGTAACAACAGAATCGGTTTTTTTGCTTCGGTAATTGTTGGTTTGAATATCCGAACAGCCCCACATGCCCATAACCATAAGCCACATTGGCAAGCAAATGGCTATACCCTTTATGGATGATGGATACCGGAGCGTGTTAAACATACAATGGGAATTGACCTGCAGTACTTATCAAATATACCCTAGTCGAATTTACGGCGTTGAAACCAAATATCGCCCAGGTTCATGCTCATGGAAAACAACAAATACTCTTCGCGGGCGAGGCCGCCTGCATTTTTACCCCGGGTGAGGTAATCTGCCTGAAAGTGCACGATGCTGCGAAGGGTGCGGTTATCGAAATAGCGGCGCGACAGCGGTATACCAAAACCGACAAATGCCCTTCTTTCCTGCACGGTGTAAGGGCTGCCCGCTGATGTAAGCACATTTTGCGTTTCTGCCATGGATACGCCAAATCGCAAGGGCGGTTTCATGCGCTTTTTGCCGGGTGCCTTTTCATCCATAGGATTGAGGGTAAGTGTGAGGCCCAAATCCGTGCGGTTGGACAGCTTGGTTCCGGGATTAAAAAAGGCTGAATAATTTCCCCACATTGTTTTTCGGTAATCGACACCAAGGCTGAAGGCTCGGCGATAGCGAAACAAATAGCCAGCCCCAAACGAGGACGGCATATTGAAAGATTGGTAGCCGGATTGATCATCCATCACCGTATCTATCACCAAAAGGCGGTTTACACCACCACTGGTTATCAATTCCAGGGTGCGGGCTGTTCTGCTCAGGCTGCCGCGCATGCCCGTATTGAATCCATAGCTAAAACCCAGCTGGTGGGCGGCACTGTCTTTTTCCATCGACAGCATCAGGCCAAGGCGGTGCTGGAAGCCCCTTACATCAACGATGCGCTCGTCTTCAATAAACTGATAACCGCTGCTGTCCGGAAAACTGAAAACCGCATTGTCTTTCAGCTGACCAAACATGTAGCCGCCGGAATAGCCAAGGTTGACGTGGTTGCCCAACTTGATTCCGTGCGCCATTTCAAGCACATTTACACCACCGTTTCCGATGTGGGAAGTGCGGTTACGGAATGGCACATTGCTTTCGTAATTATAGTTATAGCCCATGCTGCTGGAAGGATACAGCGATAGTGCGGTGCTCCAGACAAAGGGCGTGGTATGGTATTTTTTTACCAATTTACCATTGACCGTTTCCTGCAATAATTTTCTTTTTTCGGTTTTGGCGGTATTGAATGCCAGGCTCAGGTAGCTAAACGAGCCCCCATTGAAAGACTGGGTTTGGTTGCCTGACTGAATGTTGCCAAACCTGCCATTCATGCCAAAATCTACCGTGGCAAAGCGCAGGTTTCCCAACGTAGCCGGATTAAGCAGGCTGTAGCTGTAGGCCCCGCTGTAGGTTTGGCTGTTGGTGCCTGCCTGCAGGAAATTCTGCTGCAGCAATTCCCCGAGCCCAAAATTGCTGTAGGGAGACAGGGTATAGTTTTGGCCACTGGTTTGTGCAAACAGCATCAAAGGCCCCAGCAGGGCTATAAACAACGGTGATTTTTTAATATCCATTCAGGCGCAGGGTATGATACAAGCCGTAATGCAACAGCAGTGGTTCCACAAATATCCGGGTTTTGATGTGTTCTGCCAAAAATGCTGCATCTCCTCCGGTCAAAATTATGCTTAAGTGCTGGTTTTTTTTCTGAAAATCGGCAATGCGGCCTGCCACTTCGGCAACAAATCCGCACTGCACCCCAGTGAGAATGGCCGTTTCTGTGCTGTTGCCAACAGATTCCCGGGAAGGCCGGTTTTCTACCAACGGAAGCCTGCCGGTAAAGGCCTGCAGGGCTTTGTAGCGCATTTGCAATCCGGGAGCAATGCTACCCCCCAAGTAATTTCCACCCTCCAGCAATTCAAATTTGAGGCAAGTGCCTGCGTCCACCACCAAAAGATCCTGTGCGGGAAACAAAAACCTTGCCCCGGCAACAGCGGCCAACCGGTCTGCGCCTAAGGTTTCGGGCGTTTGGTAGCGGATGTTAAAATCGAACTTGCAATTGCTGTTCAATTCCATCACAGATCCCTGAAAAGGTGCCAAATCAAGTTTTTCGCTTCGCACACTGGCCACAGCCATGGCTTTGCAACCACTTGAATCCGGAATGGATTCAGACACTCCCGATTCCAGCACGCGGCCATTCGCATCAAAATAAGCGAACTTCATGCGGGTATTGCCAATATCCAGGGTCAGGTACATGGGTTTATAACGGTTCTGTGGTTTCAAAGTTACACCCATAAGGGTATTCAGGGTGCTTTTTTTACCCCGATTGGCTATTCCCGCAGATAGGTATTAATATCGCGGCCGTTGCAACAGCGCAATCTTGTCATATTCATCATCCTTGCCGGGGCAGTTTTGCGCTGCATCTGGCCAATGGACATGGAATGGAAATTCGATGAACAGGAGATGTTCAGGCTGGCGGGCGATGCCTGGAAAAACGGCTTCCCGTTAATGGGAATGCCTTCCGGGGCCGGATTACCCAATGCCGGATTCAGTGTATGGCCTTTTGCATTGCTTTATGGCATCCATCCAACACCATTGTTTATGGGCATGGGCGTGCAATGGCTGAATGTACTGGCCCTGTGCCTGATGGTGTATTGCGCCCTGCAATACGAACAACCCTTCCGCAATATCCTGCTATGGGGCCTGGCGGCATATGCCGTATCCATCATGCCTGTGCTGTTTTCCCGCAAAATCTGGGCACAGGATTTATTGCCCGTGTTTGTGGCCGGTATATGGTGGTGTTACCTAAACCGCCATAAAGGTTGGATTTTGTCATTGCTGGGGTTGGTGCTGGTGCTGGCCGGACAACTGCACCTAAGCGGTTTCTTCTATGCCGCCGGTTTTGGGCTGGCATTGTTGCTTTTTGGCAGGCTGCGCCTGAAAGACTGGGGCTGGATTGCAGCAGGAGCATTGCCTGGTTTATTACTTGCCATAAAATGGATACAAGTTATTACCCAACAAGGTGGTGGAATATCTCACCTAAACAATATATTTAAGTTAGAATTCTGGTTGCGCCTGCTTACCGACACCCCGGGAATCAACATATACTATACCGCGGCGGGCGAAGTTTCATCCTTTGCAAAATATCCATTGGGGCTGCACCTGCCACTGATGTTGGCTGTGGGTATTGTTGTTTTTATCCTATATGCGGTTATCAAGCGATTGGCTTCCGGAATAAAGCGGCCCGCAAAAGGGCATCCCCTGATGTTTCTCTTGCTTGGCTTTGTGGTATTTCCCGGGCTGCTGATGACCTTTTCGGGCATTCCGGTGCGTTCACATTACATGATTGGAGCCTTGCCCTTCGGAAGCATGGCCATTGCATGGTTCATGGACAATGTGCGTTTGAAGAAGCTGCGGCTGCAACTCCTTTGGGTGATTATGCAATTGGTATTTACCGTTTTGTTTTTGATTTATGTACACCAAAAGCAGGTTATCCATGGCGATTATGGTAGCACCTACCGGCTGCAACAAAAGCGCTAAAAGGCAATAGCGCTTCAGCCCATTCTTTATCTTTATGGTTTATTTTTGTAGATTTTGTATTACTTTGTTTGGTTTTAATCTTGTTTTATTATTTATTTTAGTAATTAAATACTGTTTTATTTGATTTGTAATGCATTATATATCTGTGCTTTGGTAAATTTTAGTAGAAATTTATTTCACCTCTCTTGTACAATTTAATTGGATTAATTATTTTTGCGACGATTTTTATCTTATGATTACTCATA
>CANKVN010000103.1 GCA_947487055.1 Flavobacteriales bacterium | reverse complement strand
CGCGGTGAAAACCATGACCTACCATATCGCTTTTTTCATTACCATCCAGTATAATCGCATTGTAGGAATGTATAACAGCCTTATCATTTAATGATTGGTTTACCACCTCATTCAACACCGGGTTTGCAATCAAATCGTAGTACGGTCCCTCAAATCTTCCCAAATCCTGAACCGTTTCCAATGAATAATTCTGGATTAAAACATCCCTCCCAAACTGGTCTATATCCTCTTGTTTTTTCTTCGCCAAATCTATTCTAAACCACTCTAATTGGCGATCAGAAAGAAACTTTTCAATGTGGCTGACTCCTCTTAACTTAAGTTCTTCAACGTTAAAATTCATGGTTAAATCAAGTTATCCTTTATCCAGCTTGCTGACTTGAGAATGCCCTCTTCCAAGTCAACTTTCGCCTTAAAATCTAAAATTTTCATGGCTTTATCCACGCTTGGTATTCTCAAAGCTATGTCAGCAGACAAGGGTGGACGAAATTCAATTTTTGATGTTGAACCCAAAACTCTACATACCGTCTGTGCAAGGCCGAGAATGGTAATAACAGCCCTAGCATTCCCAATATTGAAACTATGGCCAATGGCATTGGGGTTTTCCAAACATCTAAATAAGCAATCTACAAAGTCATCCACATAGCACCATGCTCGAATTTGATTTCCATCTCCATCTATGTATATGGTTTCCCCCATTAGCGCCTTTTTAATAAATATCTGAATAGCACCTTCCCCCATTTGTCCAGGACCATACACATTAAAAGGTCTTACCGTTACTATGGATAAATTGTGTTTTTCATAATACGCGTGGGCCAAATGTTCTCCGGCTAATTTACTGACGGCATAGGTCCATCGAGCTTCGCCTGTTGTACCGGCGACTGTATGATCTGTTTCACTGGATCTAAACGCCATAGATCCAAAAACTTCCGACGTAGAAAAATCTATAAAGCGCTCAATCCCACCCACCTGATTTGCGGCTTCAAGGGCATTGGCAGTTCCTATCATGTTTACACGCATGGTTTTAACAGGATCCTTCACCACCGTATCTATACCCGCTATTCCTGCGGCATGAACCACAATTTCTGCCCCTTTCATAGATTCTTCCAGATGTTTGTAATCCAAAACATCACCCTTTATTATCTTAATATTGGGATGGTTTGCATAGGCACTGCCAGACAATGTATCCCTATGAAAATTGTCATAAACAGTTATTTTATTTTGATCTACAAGCTGTTTAATAAGGGTGTTCGCAATAAAACCAGCCCCCCCCGTAATGAATATTTTTTTCTCTTTCATATTGTTATAGTTTATTGACCGAATGAATTACCCTTTGAACTTCCTCCGCATTCATTTGCGCATACAAGGGTATAACCAGGCCATTTTCAAAGGCATTCCAGGCATTTGGAAATTCTCTAACAGATTCAAATTTGTATTTATCCCGATAAAAATTAACTGCCGGGATACACTGCGCACCATAGTTTGCTTCAACATCCTGCTGTTTCAATTTTGCAATGGCTTCAGTCTGAGATATTCCATTTAGCAATAAATGGAAGGATTGCCATGAATGCACACATCCTTTAGGAATAATCGGCAATTCTACCTTTGAATTTGAAATCTCTTCAAGATACCGTTCTGCAATGGCTTCTTTTTTCTGTTTGATATCATCAAACCTTTTAAATTGAGAATATGCCAGTGCTGCCTGAAAATCAGTTATTCTGTAATTAAAACCTGCAGCTTCAAATCCAGTTTTACCCTTTACAGGGTCATATCCATGATTCCTTAACAACCTGCATTTTTCAGCAAATATGCTGTCATTGGTTGTAATTACCCCACCTTCGCCGGCAGTAATTGCTTTGCGCGGATGCAACGAAAATGATGCACTATGCCCAACTGAACCTGCTTTCAACCCATAATATTCGGCACCCAATGCACAAGCCGCATCCTCAAGAAAGAGAAGATTGTATTGATCACATATTTGTCTAATGCCGGTCACATCTGCAGTCAGTCCAAATTCATGCACTGCCAGTATTGCTTTTGTTTTTGAGGTGATTTTCTCATCTATCAGTTTTGTATTGATATTGAAAGTACGGCGGTCTATATCCACAAAAACAGGTTTGGCCCCAACCATTTCTACAACATTGGCAGTGGCAACATAGGAGAACGCCGGTACAATAACTTCATCGTCAGGTCCAATCCCCAAAGCAGTAAGCATAATATGCATAGTAGCAGTGCCATTTGCTACCAACAGTGCTTCCTTAACCCCAATATAAGAAGCAAGCTCTACTTCAAACAATTGAGCATATTTACCGTGAACAAGCTTTCCGGAAAACAAAACTTGACTCACCAGATCTATTTCCGGAGTACCTATATCCGGTCTAATGATTGGAATGACACTCATTTCCATTTAATAGTCAGAACCATTCTTAGTTTATAAATTATCACTTTTATCAAATATATAATACTGGCATTTTTTAAATGCCTGTCAATACCATCATTGATTTTCAATGGTATCTTGTCTTTATAATACTGCTGAGCACCCAACAGAAATCTTGGGAAGGACTCATCGTTTAAATGGCCAAACAGATATCGGGCATATAGTAATCCGTCTTCAGAGTCTTTAACAGTGTCGAGATACTCAAAGATCCTGCCCATGATTATTGATGCCAGTTTTTTATTGTTGGTCTTAGAAAAATAAATCCATAATGGAAGCATCCAATAGTGAAATGTTCTGGCCTGCTCAGAAGCTTCTAATGTTGAGTGAATACCCACCTGATAGCGATAAACCGACATTGGCTCATCAAAATATTTAATTTTGCCAAACTGTGCAATGTATAGTTCAATAACAAAATCACCGAACGGATATTTTCTGAAGATTTCAGGAATATTCTGAGTGACATTTCTAAACAACACCGTATTGGTCTGTATATATTGCCCATATCTGGCCAGGTCCTCTGCTGTTTCCCAGGAAACAGGAAGTTTCGTCAAAAAATTATCATGCAGTTTGCCATCCTTGGTTAAAACCTTAACATCGTGAAAAGTCATTACGTAATCCGGATTGGCCTCCAAAAAATCTACCTGTTTCTGCAGTTTGTAAGGATCGGTCCAGTAATCGTCCCCTTCGCAAATGGCTATGTATTTGCTTTTACATTGCTGTAATGACCAAAAAAGGTTTTGTACTATCCCTTTATTACTGCTATGTCTTTCATATTTTATACAACTATACTTTTTGTGATTGAAGAAAGTATCTACTACCTCCTTTGTGTTGTCTGGGGAACAATCGTCAGCAATAACAAGTTCAATATCGAAATTTCCCTCCTGAATCAATACACCGTTAATGGCTTGAGCAATATAATCTGCCTGTTTGTAGGTTATCATTACTACACTTACCAATGGCAAACTGATTTTTCCTTCTTTCACCTGGCAGGTATTCCTTTTACTACCTTGCCTTCCGAGATACACTTCGTAACAACAGAGCCTGCACCAATAACAACTCTGCTGCTAATTCTTAATTTTGGGAGCACCGTTGCATTTGCTCCTATATGCACACTATCTTCGATGACACAATGACCTAAAACAGTTGCTCCAGGTGAAAGTTCGACAAAATCACCAATAGCACAATCATGTGTTACAATGGAATTAGGATACATTAAAATACCTCTGCCAATCGTAACCCCTCCGGTTACTACTGCATTAGCCAAAATAGTAGCCCCTTTCTGAATACTTACACCATAATTTCCAATAACAGCCTTCGGAGAAATTAGTGACACCAGGTCACCTCCCCACGACTCAAAAATACTGGTCATTTTTGCCCTGTGAAAAGGATTACCTAAACCTAATGCGAAACCATTGTTCTTTTCATCAAAATACTTCCTAACTTCATTTTCCGTGCGTATGATTTTGAATTTATCAAACACGTACATTGGCAAATCTGTTGTCATGTCATCATAAAACAACAGATCATCAGTCTTACCCAATTCAAAACATACCTGTAAAAGCTCTGTGGCAAAGCCCTTAGCGCCTACAATTATCATTTCAAAGTATTATTAATACACTCACTTATAAAGATTTGGTTTTCTATATCAATGTCATTGTACAACGGCAAACATAGAATTCTTTTCGTAACAGACTCGGATACCGGAGCTGAACATCGGTTAACATAATTTAGTCCGTTTAAAGAAGGGAAAAAGTACCTACGAGGGAAAATACTATTTTTTACAAGCACAGACTCCACCTTAAGTAAATCATTCTCGCTTTCAAATAAAACTGGATAGTAACTATAATTCCATGTAGTTTCATCACGAATGTTTAATTTATTCAAATAACTAAAATCAATCAATTTGTCATAATTTTCACAAGCCTTTTTCCTTCCATCAAATATTACATTTAAATAAGGATAAACCGCTAGGCCCATAGCTGCTTGAAGCTCAGATATTTTCCCATTTATCCCCAGACCATAAAACTCCAAAGGACCGTTATGACCAAAATTATGGCTATAGAACAATTTGTGATATAAATCCGGGTCTTTACAAAAGATAGCGCCACCTTCTCCCGTATGAAATATTTTGGTAGCATGAAAACTACAAGTGCTCACATCTCCATACTCAAAAATACTCTTACCCATGTATTTTACACCAAAACAATGGGCTGCATCGTATATTACTTTCAGGTTGTGTTTTTGGGCAATGGCCTCAATGGCCTCAACATTACAAGGGTTTCCAAATACGTGCGTAGCCAAAATACAAGTGGTGCGCGGCGTTATGGCCGCTTCTATTTTGGTTTCATCTATGGTGAGATACTCGGGGTGAATATCCACAAAAACCGGAGTGCAGTTTTCCCAAACAATGGCTGCAGTGGTAGCTACATAACTAAATGGTGTGGTGATTATCTCACCCCCATTGCCAAGCAGTTTAACAGCTATTTGCAAGGGTATAGTACCGTTGTTCATGCACAGTATCCTGGCTTCTTTCAGTTCAAGATAATCGGTAAGCTTCTGCTCCAGTTCCCGCACCAGTTCGCCCCGGTTGGTGAGCCATTGATTGGTGAAGGCGCGCTGCACTTGCGCCATATACTCTTCAATGGGAGGTAGAAAGGATTTGGTAACGGGGATCATGTTTTTTGTGATTTCCAAATAAAATCACCTCGCATATATCCTACCTCCTTACCCATCCAGCTGCCGAGGGGCCTTTCCTCAGGATTTATATAAAACCCTATTATGTCATTTTCTAAGATAATAACATCCCTGCCGTTTTCAACAACCAGCAAATCCATGTAATAATTACCCTCGTTAAACAAACCATCCGGGAATTCAATAATTGCCGTGTTTTTTCCTCCAGAAACTATCTCAGGATAGTGAGAAGATGATGTTACCATAAAATACTGACCATCCTCACCTTTAAATTTTAATGTAAATGAAATTGTAGCTGAGCTGTTTTTTTCATACTGAATATGTATCTGCAAGGCCCCCTCTCTTGTTAGAGGATGATGAAATTCTTTTTTATTAATTTTTACACCGACAGATTCAATCCTCATATTGTTTTCTTCGATATGAATTTGTCTAAAGTTTTGAATCACCGAATCTCCAACCAAATAACGAGTTATCATCGCATCGGGGCTTCCTTGTGCCTCAACAACGCCTTTATCTAAATACAATGCTCTGGTGCACAAACTCTTTACCCCTGCCATATTATGGCTAACAAACAATACAGTGCGCCCCTCACCTTTACTCACTTCACCCATCTTTCCCAAACACTTTTTCTGAAACTCTGCATCGCCTACAGCTAATACTTCATCTATAATTAGAATCTCGCTTTCCAGGTGTGCTGCCACACCAAAGGCCAGCCGCACATACATGCCACTGCTGTAGCGCTTCACCGGTGTATCCAGGTATCTTTCCACCCCTGCAAAATCTACAATCTCGTCCAGCTTACGTGTAATCTCGTGCTTGCGCATGCCCAGAATGGCCCCGTTCAGGTATATGTTTTCGCGGCCCGTGAGCTCAGGGTGAAAACCGGTGCCTACCTCCAACAAAGAGGCAATGCGTCCCTTTAGCTTTGCACTTCCGGTGGTAGGTGCGGTGGTTTTGGATAATATCTTTAACAACGTGCTCTTGCCCGCACCATTGCGCCCAATGATGCCCAACACATCGCCCTGCTGCACCTCAAAGTTGATGTCTTTCAGCGCCCACACATAATCTGAATCCGCTTTTTGGGTGCGGTCATTGGTGCTGCCCACCTGCATCAAAGGGTCTTTTTTGCCCCTTATGCCATACCACCAGCGGGTAAGGTCATCACGAAGGGTTGCACTACCTACACTGCCCAAACGATATTGTTTGGATACATTTTCTACTTTTATAACAGTTGACATTTCTCTTCTATACAGTATCCATAAATGTACGTTCAACCTTATTGAATATCAATATGCCACACAAAAGGGTAACCAGCATAAAGACTGTACTATACAAAAGCCCCCACCAGCTAAACACCCCACCACCTGTAAAAGCAAACCGAAATGCTTCAATTATATGGGCAATGGGATTCAACTCCGCCAAAAGGCGATATGCGCCAGGAAGTGCAGAGGTCGGATAGATTACAGGTGTTGCATACATTAGCAAACTGATAGCGAATGGCA
>CANKVN010000102.1 GCA_947487055.1 Flavobacteriales bacterium | reverse complement strand
TTGCCAGACTGGCATTCCCACCTGCCTGTACCACAGCAAATAGGCGGCGTTGCTCGCCTCGGTTGTGCTTCCCCGCCAGCGGGCGGTGAAACTCCTGCCTGCATCGGCTTGCAGTGAAAAGGCTTGAGGCATACCACAGGCATCACCAAACACAAAACTGTTTACCTGGCTGTATCCATCCTGCTCAAACAAATCGGAGCCATCCACATCCAGGGCCTGCACCTGCCAGACATAGCCCCTGCCGGGAAAAAGCGGCGGATCTGCCGGACCATAAGCATAGGATGTTTGTTCGGTAATGGTTTCAAACAAGGGCAGCAGGGTGCTCTGCATGGCCTCGTTGGGGTTGCGGTTGTTGGGCACCAGCTCCACCAGCCGCAGGCGATAGCGAATGCTGCCGGCGGCAAATGGCGAGGCATAATGCCTTGGGGTCCACTGAAACAGCACGTATTGCGGCAGCTGCGAACCGGAACGGGCACCATCAACAGGGAAATTGAGTAAAGGCGGTTTGTGTTTAAAAAGCCCCAGGCTTATCGATCCTGTATTGCTAACCTGCAAAGCCCTATCGGTGCTGAAGGCGGTGACCGAAAACCGCCACAATCCTTCGGGGAGCAGTTGCCCGGCCTGCAGAAACCGGTTGCGGTCCAGCCCCTGAAAATCAAGGTTGGCGGGCTGCAGCAAATCTGCAATCTCCGCGCCTCCCAGCATTTGGGGAACCCCTGCCGTTAACAACACCGGTGCTGCAGAACGGTATCCTGCGCGTGTTTGCAGGGTAATGCCGGGGCCCTCGAGTTTCAATTGCAGGTAAACCGCCAACATGGGCGTGGCCAAATCCTTGTTTAACAAGGTAATGCCCATGCGGCCGGGATCGGTGTAGAGTGCCGAAAGCTGCGGGGTATAGGGCGGGGCCAGCTGCAACGATACCTGTACCGGATAATTTTGCCCGTACAGAAGCACCATGCGCAAGCACAGCAACAACATTAGCAGCCTTTTTAAAATAGACATCAACCTACAAATGAAGCAAGGTTGGGGCCAATAAAAAATGAGTATAAAGTACTAATTTTGCTGGTATGCCACAAAAAAAGGCCGCAATTGCGGCCTTTTTTTATGGTTCGTTAAATGCTTGTTTACTTTTTGGGTTCGATGAGTTTGAAGAACTGATCGAGCTGGGGCAGAATTACAATGCGGGTGCGGCGGTTGCGGGCACGTCCATCTGCGCTTACGTTTTCGGTGAGGGGCTTATATTCAGCACGGCCCGCAGCAATTAGCTTGGTAGGATCCAAACCATATTTTTTCTGCAGGATGCGCACCACAGCAGTAGCGCGCAATACGCTCAAATCCCAGTTGTCTTCGAGGATTTTACCATTCATTGGGATGCTGTCGGTGTGGCCTTCTACCATGAAGGTAATGTCTTTTTGGGCTTTCAACACGGTAGCTACTTTTTCAAGCACGCGTAAAGCACCGCCTTCTACTTCAAAGCTATTTTGTTTAAACAGCAGTTTATCCGAAATATCAACAAACACGGCGCTGCCTTCTACCTTGATTTCAACATCCTTATCGTTGATGTCTTTCAAGGCGCCTTTCAAGCTCAATACCAGCTGCATGTTCAACGAATCTTTGCGGGCCATGGCAGACTGCAAATCTTTGATGTATGAATCTTTTGAACTGATATTTTCCAATGAGCGTTTGATACTCTCTGCCTGTGATTTGCTGATAACAGACAAATCAGACATCTGACTCATAAGGTTATTGGCACTTGCCCTAAGGCTTACCACCTCAGCTTCTAAACGCTTAATTTCATTGCGCTGGGCTTGTTTATCGCTTAAGCAGGCATCCAGTTGGTTGGTGATGCGGTTTAAGGAATCATTTAGCAGGGTACTTTTTGCTACTTCGGCATTGAATTTCTTTTTGGAAACACAACTTACCGAAACAGCTGCAATCAGAAAGAAAGCAAACCAGGTTTTTTTCATAAATAGTCTTTTTTGAGGGTTAAGTAAAGTTTTATGCAATATTACCAAAGTTAACAAAAATTAGACCAAAAAGATTGTACACAACTTGTGGAAGTCGACAAGCGGAACCATTCAGCCGACAATCACAGCAAGGTGGTTGGGCAAACGTAATCTGTTATCGTGAATTTGCCGGAATCCTTGATGGCTTTGAATCCGCCAGCAACATCAATCAGGTTGTCGTATCCGCGTGCTTTGAGGATGGAGGTAAAAATCATAGAGCGATAACCACCTGCACAATGGATGTAGCAAGTTTTATCCTTGCTAACCTTGAGCATGCTATCGTTGATATAATCGAGTGGTGCATTGATGGCTCCTGCAATGTGTTCGGAGAGGTATTCGCCGTCCTTGCGCACATCCAAAATGGCAACATCTTTATCAGCATTGACAACATCCGCAAACACATCGGCAGAAATGCTGGTAATCGAATCCACTTCTTTTCCTGCCTGAGTCCATGCTTCCATGCCACCATCCAGGTATCCAATGGCAAAGTCGTAGCCTACACGGGCCAAACGTGTGACCACTTCTGCTTCGCGGCCGGGCTCGGCCACAATCAGGATTTCCTGTTTCAAATCGGGAATCAAGGTACCTACCCAAACTGCAAAACTGCCGTCAATACCAATATTGATGGAATTTGGTATAAATCCTTTGGCAAACATTTGGGGAGCGCGCGTATCAAGAATCAATGCATTTGTTTCGTTCGCAGCGGCTTCAAATGCTTCTGCCGAAAGGGCCTTGGTTCCCCGCTTAATAACCGATTCAATGTTGTCGTACCCTTCAATATTCATCTTCACATTTTTCGGGAAATAGGCCGGTGGAGGCATCAAACCGGTTATCACTTCGGTGATGAATTCTTCTTTGGTCATATCCGCCCTAAGGGCATAATTGATTTGCTTTTGATTACCCAGCGTATCATACGTTTCCTTGCTCATGTTTTTACCACAGGCCGAACCGGCACCATGTGCCGGATACACAATAACATCATCGGGCAGGGGCATGATTTTGTGACGAAGCGAATCAAACAGATGCGAAGCCAGTTTTACCTGGGTTAAACCTTCCACCGCATCCTGGGCCAGATCGGGCCTGCCCACATCGCCAATAAACAATGTATCGCCTGTAAACAAGGCGTGTGCCTTACCATGCTCGTCTTTCAGCAGATAGCAGGAACTTTCCATCGTGTGCCCGGGCGTATGCAGCAAGGTAAAGGTTAGGTTTCCTACCTTAAATTCCTGACCGTCTTCGGCAATTAGGGCATCAAAACCCAATTTCATGTTTGTGGGGCCATAGACGATTTTGGCGCCGGTGGCTTTGGCCAGGTCTACATGACCCGATACAAAGTCGGCATGAAAATGCGTTTCAAAAACATATTTAATTTTAACACCTTTTTTTTCGGCACGTTCCACATAAGGATGAATCTCGCGAAGCGGATCTATCACTACGGCCTCGCCCTCAGATTCAATAAAGTAAGCCCCTTGAGCCAGGCAACCGGTGTAAATTTGTTCTATTTTCATGGCACATTTCCCCAATACGGGAATACAAAGTTCGGCAAAAAGCAAAAAATATCCCTAACAAAAATGATAAACCCAATATCCATCCCGTACCAGATGTAAACCACATTGACCAAACCAATGCATAGCAGCACACGCTTAACCCAATGATAATGCATATTAAATGTTTCGGTTATGATAAGAAAATAGGCTTCTTCGAAATTTGACTATGCTAAAACGCAAGCTTCAGGTTGTCATTATCAGCGATGTACATTTGGGAACCTACGGATGCCATGCCACAGAACTGGTTCAATATTTAAAGTCGATTGAACCGGAAATACTGGTCCTAAATGGCGACATTATTGACGGATGGGCGTTTAGCAAAAGATATTTCCCGGCCAGCCACATGCAGGTATTTAAGGAAATAACCTCTTTTATCAGCAAGGGAACCAAAGTATACTATATCACCGGAAACCACGATGAAATGCTTCGGCGCTATTCCGGGTTTACATTGGGGAATTTCCATTTGGATGATAAATTGATGTTGGATATAGACGGTAAAAAAACATGGATTTTTCATGGCGATGTTTTTGATGCAAGTACAAACGGTGCGGCCAAGTGGCTTGCCAAACTGGGTGGAAAAGGATATGATATTCTTATTCTGCTAAACCGTTTTATCAACTTTATTTTAACCCTTTTCGGCAGGGACAAAATGTCGTTTAGCAAAAAGGTAAAAGCCTCTGTTAAACGTGCCGTATCCTGGATCGGTGATTTTGAACAATGTGCGGCAGAAATGGGGATTCAAAAAGGCTATGATTTTGTGATATGCGGTCATATTCATCAACCCCAGGACAGAACCATTCAAACAGCAGATGGGAGCATTCGTTACCTTAACAGTGGCGACTGGATTGAAAACTTAACGGCGTTGGAATATGAAAGCGGACAATGGAATATTTACCAGTATGAGGCAGCCAAAACAGCGCATCAAACGGTATATGAACTCACAAAAAAACATCCCTTCCCCGATGTCATAAACAACCCCATCGAACTGGTCATTCAAAGCATCTTGAAATGAAAATATTCTATGCTGTTCAGGCTACCGGAAACGGCCATGTTTCCCGCGCAATGGAAATATTGCCTTATTTAAACAATTATGGCGATGTAGACATATTCCTTAGTGGAACCAACGCCCAACTGGGCATGGGTTTGCCGGTAGTATACCGCAGCAAGGGATTGAGCCTGGACTACAACAAAAAGGGGGAATTGGATTACTGGAAAATCGCCAAAAAACTAAAACCCCTGATGCTGGTGAAAGATGCAATAAAACTGCCGTTGCATGAATATGATTTAATATTAAATGATTTTGAAAGTGTTACTTCTCTTGCCTGCAAAATAAAAAATATTCCAAGTATCCATTTTGGCCATCAAGCCAGTTTCAGGAGTCCGTTGGTGCCTCGGCCGCAGAAGATAGACAGGCTCGGAGAATGGGTGCTTAAGAACTATTGTTCGGGCAGCATAAACCTGGGTTTGCATTTCAAGGCATATGACAACAACATCAATACACCCATCATTAAATCGGCAGTGCGCAATGCGAAACCTACAGACCGAGGGCATGTAACCGTGTACTTACCGCAATATCCCTGCAAGGAAATTACGACTTATTTAAGGTCATTAACCTATATCCATTTTCAGGTATTTACGCGCGAAACACAGCACATTAAACAGCTGGACAACATTACATTCTATCCCATAGACCATGAAATGTTTACCCAAAGCTTGATTGATTGCCACGGCATCATCACGGGTGGCGGCTTTGAAACCCCTGCAGAAGCTATGTATATGGGAAAACGACTGATGGTATTCCCCATTAAAGGCCAATACGAGCAGTGGTGTAATGCAGCAGCACTAAGCGAATGGGAAATACCAGTTCTGGAGCAATTAAATACCCGCACAGGGGTAAGCATTCACCGTTGGTATTACCAGGATGAACCCCAATATAACATGGCATTTCAGTCAAATGAAAGTATTGTGGATTGGGTGATGGAGAAGGCCAGGTATAGTGCTGCACCAGCTCTTGATTCTAAAGAAGAAGCGGGATTATTGAGTTATCCCGGATAAATTTTATACAGTCTTAAATTTAGTTTACCTTTGATAATATCTTTTGATACTATCAAATGAAACCACCTTATGATATTACACCCAGAATATTAAACCTGGTCAGGTCCATCTCAGAGAAAATTGGCGAAGTCAATGCCGGCTATTTAAACCGTCAATCACCCGAATTGCGAAAAAGCAACAGAATCAAGACCATTCAGGCATCGCTGCAAATAGAAGGCAACACCCTTTCCGAAGAACAAATAACTGCATTGATTGACAATAAAAATGTAGTAGGCCCACAAAAAGACATACAGGAAGTGCTCAATGCTATTCAGGTCTACGAGAATTTCAAAAAATACAAATACACTTCTGAAAAAAGCTTTCTGAAAGCCCATGCAGACCTGATGAAACAGCTGCTGAAAAAACCCGGACAATACAGAAAACAGGGTGTGGGTATTGTTAAAGGGACATCGGTTTCGCACGTGGCTCCCCCGTTCGAAAACGTCCCGTTTTTGATGGATAATTTATTTGAATATTTAATAAAAGATGAGGATTTGACACTCATTAAAAGCTGTGTTTTTCATTACGAGCTGGAATTCAGCCATCCTTTTATGGATGGCAATGGAAGAATGGGAAGGCTGTGGCAAACCTTGATTTTAATACAGGAATATCCGGTATTCGAATACCTGCCTTTTGAAACATTGATTAAACACAATCAACATGCCTATTACCATGCCTTATCTGTGTCTGATAAAATGGGAAAATCCACTCCCTTTATTGAATATATGCTAGGCATAATTGATCAATCGCTGAATGATTTGCTGAACTACAACAACAGAATTCTCAAGGATTCCGACCGCCTGGAATACTATGCCAGCATGGGAAAAAGCCCCTTTAGCCGAAAAGACTACATGGATATGTTCAAGGACATCTCATCAGCCACTGCCAGCAGAGATCTAAAAAAAGGCGTGGAACTAAAGATATTGAAAAGCAAAGGCAAGCACAACCGCACGGTGTATGAGGTTAGATGAAGTACTAAAAGAAAAAGCCCCAACCGGGGCTTTGGTGGAGGATAACGGAGTCGAACCGATGACCTCTTGCATGCCATGCAAGCGCTCTAGCCAGCTGAGCTAATCCCCCGATAAGACTGCAAATCTAAG
>CANKVN010000101.1 GCA_947487055.1 Flavobacteriales bacterium | reverse complement strand
GAAAGGACACAGTGCCAGCTATGCTGTAGAAAGCTATCAGAGTTTATTCCTGAAAGCTTATTATCCACTGGAATTTTACGTAGCTGTTATCAACAACTTCGGCGGATTCTACCGCACCGAATTTTATCTGCACGGTGCACGCATGTGCGGCGCCAACATTCAGGCGCCCTGTATTAACCGCAGCGATTGTGTAAGCAGCATTTGCGAAGACACCATTTACCTGGGCTGGGTGCATGTGGCCTCCCTGGAAAAACAGCTGGCCAAACAAATTGTGGCCGAAAGAATTGCCCATGGCCCTTTCCTAAGCCTGCCGGACTTCAAAGCGCGCATAGAACCCGGATTGGAACAACTTAAAATCCTGATTCGCATTGGCGCATTCCGCTTCACCGGCAAAAACCGCAAATCGCTCATGTGGGAAGCCCACTGGATCATGAACCGAAAAAAGCCGGCCGTTGTAAACAGCAAATTATTTGGTGAAACACCCAAAGAATTCATCTTGCCCGAATTGTACTGCAGCAGCATTGAAGACAGCTATGAGCAAATGGAACTTTTGGGATTCCCCCTCTGCAGCCCGTTTGAACTGCTTCCGCCAAACACCTTGCCGGACAAGCCCATTCTAAGCAAACACATGAACGGATTGAAAAACAACACCATCCAAATGGCAGGATACCTGGTTACCGTCAAACCCACACGCACCATCAAAGGTCAGGAAATGAACTTTGGCACATGGCTGGACGCATCGGGCCATTTTTTCGACAGCACGCATTTCCCACCAAGCCTAAGGCAATTCCCGTTTAAAGGAAGGGGTATTTATTTACTCACCGGCACGGTTTCCGAAGATTTCGGCGTACTAAGCATTGATGTATTGCAAATGAAAAAGCTGCCCTACCTCCCGGATCCGCGATACGGATAGTGCAGGGCAAAAACAAAACCCTTAATTCATATTAGTATAATACAATCTTAACATTCCGATAATATTGTTATTATTCCGATAACATTGTTTTGCAGTCATGTTAACATTAAATAAATATTTAATCAATCTTTCTGTAATCTTAACGATCAGTTTCAGCAGCAACAACGCTGTTGCACAAACAGATAAGAGCGAAGACGACAAAAAAAGTTCGCTCAATCTACCTGCCAAAACATCCAACTGGGCGGACAAAGTAAGTATACGTGGCTACATGCAAACCCGATACAACAGATTATTGGAAACCAATGGGCAGTTGAAATGCGAACAATGTGATAAATCGTGGGGAAAAGATGGTGGGTTTTTTATCCGAAGGATGCGGATTATATTCTATGGTCAATTATCAAAACAAGTATATTTTTACGTACAACCTGATTTCGCATCCTCAGCAGGTACCACTAACCACTTAGCACAGCTAAGGGATGCCTACTTGGATTTGGGATTTGATGAAAAAAACGAATATCGCCTTCGCATTGGACAAAGCAAAGTTCCATTTGGGTTTGAAAACATGCAATCAAGCCAAAACAGGCTTCCCCTTGACCGAAACGACGCATTAAATAGTGCAGTATCAAACGAGCGTGATTTGGGGGCATTTTTTTACTGGGCACCAAGCAATAAGAGAAAACTATACAGCAGCCTGGTTAAAGACGGCTTAAAAGGATCAGGGGATTATGGTGTATTTGCTTTTGGTGCATACAATGGCCAGACAGCAAACCAAGTGGAGAGAAACAACAGTCCTCATTTGGTAAGCCGAATAAGCTATCCTTTTTCTGTTGGAAATCAGATTATTGAGCCTGGCATTCAAGCTTACACCGGCAAATTCGTTTTGCTGTCAACC
Organism: Flavobacteriales bacterium; assembly: GCA_947487055.1. GTDB lineage: Bacteria > Bacteroidota > Bacteroidia > NS11-12g > UBA955 > RGEC01. Next base: position 4,974 of record CANKVN010000101.1, on the reverse strand, counting down.
AATTCAAAAACAAAAAAGATTGCAAACAGTGAATATCTTGACCAACGGGTTGCAGGATCGTTTATAATGTACCCCAAACCCTTTGGTATTCAGGCTGAGTACAATGTTGGACAGGGACCAGAATTCAATAAAACAACCGATTCTGTAGAAACCAGAAAACTAAAAGGAGGATACGTAACTCTTTCCTATATGATTAGAAAAAGCAACCAAGTTATCATTCCTTTTGTTCGCTATCAGATGTACCAAGGAGGAAAGAAACATGAAATTGACGCAAGGAGTTATAACATAAACGAATTTGAAATTGGCGCCGAGTGGCAACCCGGAAACAACTTCGAACTTGTGGTTATGTACACCATTTCCGATCGTCGTTTTGAAGATTATGCCCTCCAGTCAAATCGCCAAAAAGGTCAATTGCTGAGGCTTCAGGCGCAGATGAATTTCTAATTGTTGATTAGTGCTCGTGGCCGCCGGGACCATGAACATGTCCGTGCTCCAACTCTTCTGCGCTGGCCTCGCGAACCTCAATGATGGTTCCCTCGAAATGCAAAGCTTCACCGGCAAGGGGATGGTTGAAATCCATTTTCACTTCCTCTTCACCAATTTCCACTACCTTGCCATCCATGGGGTTACCGCTCTGATCCTGCATCGGCAAAACAGCGCCCACTTCCAAAATATCTTCAGGCACATCAGGTCCGGAAAATACGCTCTTGGGGATGCTGATTAACCAGTCTGCATTGGGCATGCCATAGGACTGCTCTGCCGTAAGGGTGAATTTGAATCCATCACCTACCACCATGCCGTTCAGCGCATCATCAAAAGCAGGCAAGGTTTGACCTACTCCATGGATAAACAAAAAGGGTTGCTGGTCATCGGCCTGATCGGCGATAGCGCCGTTATCAAGGGTGAGTGTATAGGTTACGCTCACCACTTTTTCGGGAGAAATTTTCATCCCACAAATTTCTTTAAAAAGATTGGATTTACGATAAAAACAAATGGAAAATAGTTGCCCACATTTTGATACCATCAATGCGCCATTACAACCGAATGTTTTTATTTTGAAACAGCATGGATCAGGCTGAAGTAAAGAAGAAAATTGATGCCCTTACGGCAGAATTGAAAGAGCACAATTACCGCTATTATGTGCTCTCAGAGCCCACCATTTCTGATTTTGAATTTGATCAAAAACTCAAGGAGCTTGCCTACCTGGAACAACAATACCCCGACCTAGCCCATGATGACAGCCCCACCAAAGTGGTTGGCGGAGGGGTTCAAAATGAATTCAAGACCATAAAACACCGCAGGCCCATGCTTTCGCTGGGAAACACCTACAACGACCAGGAATTGCGTGATTTTGATGCCCGGGTGAAAAAAGCCATTGGGCATGAGGTTGAGTATGTTTGCGAACTGAAAATAGATGGACTGGCCATTTCCCTGTTCTTTGAAAATGGTAAGCTAAAGCAAGCCATTACCCGCGGTGATGGGGTTCAGGGAGACGATGTTACCGCCAATGTGCGCACCATCCGCAGTTTGGCTACCACACTTCATGGTCAGTTTCCGGAATCTTTTGAAATCCGTGGTGAAATTTTCATGCACCGCAAAGGTTTCGAAAAATTAAATCAGGAGCGTCAGTTACAGGGCGAGCCCGCCTATGCCAATCCCCGCAATGTGGCCAGCGGAAGCCTCAAACTTAAAGATCCGGCAGAAGTAGCAAAAAGACCACTCGATATCACCCTTTACCATTTATTGGGCGACAATTTGCCCTTTGACACCCATCACCATTGCATTCAGGCTGCGAAATCCTGGGGACTTAAAACAGCAGACACCACAGAGGTGTGCAAAGGCATCGATGAAGTATTGGTTTTCCTTAAAAAATGGGACGAAAAGCGTCATTACCTCGGTTTTGATACCGATGGTGTCGTTATTAAGGTAAACAACCTGGCACTGCATGATGAGCTGGGATATACCGCCAAAGTGCCCAGATGGGCCATTGCTTATAAATTTCAGACCGAAACCACCTCCACCCGGCTGCTTGGAATCACCTATCAGGTGGGGCGCACAGGTGCCATTACCCCGGTAGCAGAATTGCAACCCGTATTGCTGCTGGGCACCACCGTTAAGCGTGCAAGCCTGCACAATGCCAATGAAATTGGCCGGCTTGATGTGCGCGTTGGCGACATGGTTTTTGTTGAAAAAGGTGGCGAAATAATCCCCAAAATCACCGGCATTGATTTTTCGCAAAGACCTGCAGACAGCGAGCCTACCAGCTATATTACCCACTGCCCTGTTTGCCATACGGCACTCATCCGCAACGAAGGTGAAGCCCAGCATTACTGCCCCAATGAAGATGCATGTGCACCGCAAGTGATTGGCAAAATAGAGCACTACGTTTCCAGAAAAGCCCTGAATATTGACAGCATTGGCAGTGAAATGGCAAAACTGCTCTATGAACAAGGATTGGTGAATTCGTTTGCAGATTTGTACAACATTCAATTCGAGGATCTGATAGGCCTGGAGCGCATGGGTGAGAAATCTGCCCAAAACATCATTGACGGCATTGCAGGCAGCAGAGAAGTTCCCTTTGAGCGTGTGTTGTTTGGACTCGGCATCCGGTATGTGGGCGAAACGGTAGCCAAAAAACTGGCGGCGGCGTTTGGCAACATCAACAACCTCATGCATGCCAGCAAGGAAGAGCTGCTCGCCGTGGATGAAATTGGCGAAGTTATTGCCGACAGCCTGCTGCGGTATTTTGCAGATGAAAGGCATACAACCCTGATTAACCAGCTTAAAAAAGCCGGTCTTCAGCTAGAAAAAGCCGAATCTGCGGCACCACAGAGCGATGTTTTAAAAGGCCTAACCTTTGTCATCAGCGGAGTATTTACCCGTTTTAGCAGAGACGAAGCCAAGGACTTAATTGAAGCCAATGGCGGCAAATGCAGCGGCAGCGTAAGCAGCAAAACCAATTACCTGCTGGCAGGAGAAGGCATGGGTCCCGCAAAACTGGAAAAAGCAACATCCCTGGGGGTGAATATTATTTCGGAAAATGATTTGCTGGCCATGCTTGGCAATCCTTCAACCGAAAGCCCAACAAACAACCCCTCCCCTCCGGCACAGAACACCCTTTTTTAATGGGGAAAACCGGTCGATTGTTTGGTTTTATTAATTGCTAGTTTTGTATTAAGTTAATGTCGGGCGTAAAAACCACCATAGGAGTCAGGTTGCTGAAAAAAAGAAGCAACGAAAAGGAGCGCATCCGGCTGATTAGTTCGTTCGAAAAAGCCACTGAAATTATGGTAAGCTGGGACGATGCCCAGAAAGAAACAGAAGGCAAGCAAATTGAATCCTTTATTGATTACCTGAAAAAAGAGGGAAAGCATGTAGAGTGCGTCGTTTACCACCATGCTGCAAAGCGTGAAAAAGGACAACTGTTCGACATGGACAGCCATATCCATTTGCTAAAAACCGATTTCAACACATTTGGACTCCCAAAAACCGCGCAGGTAAAGAAACTCCTTGCCAAGCGGTTTGATTACTACATCAATTTAAACATGGACGGCCGCCTTGCCCTTAAAAGCATTGCAGGCCTCACCAATGCAACATGCAGGATTGGTTACCACAGGGAAAAAGCACTTCCGTTTTACGATATCCTCATAGGAACACCCGGAACTCCCGGAATTGAAGCCTATATCAAGGATTTGAAACACTATTTACACAAGATTGGGTGAAATTTGACTTTGAACGGGTTTTTAAGGAACTTTGTCATCTACACAGCATATGAAAGAACTAATAGGCACCGGAACCGCACTCATTACGCCATTTAAGCAGGATTATTCCATTGATACGGATGCCCTGGCCCGCATTGTGGAACACCAAATTGCCAATGGAACCGATTATTTGGTTGTATTGGGCACCACCGGCGAAAGTGCCACGCTGAGTGAATCTGAAAAAGTAACGGTTATCCATACCATTCAGGAAGCCAACCAAGGCAGATTGCCTCTGGTATTGGGCATTGGCGGAAACGACACCGCATCGGTTATCCATAAATTAACCCATACCCCGTTGCAGGGATTTAGCGCCGTACTCAGCGTTTCCCCCTACTACAACAAACCCAACCAGGAAGGCATTTACCAGCATTACAAATCCATATCCGCCAGCACACCGCTCCCCATCATTATTTACAATGTTCCAAGCCGAACCGGCAGCAACATGACCTGGGAAACACAATGCAGAATAGCAGCGTTGCCCAACATGGTTGCCACCAAGGAAGCCAGCGGAAACATGGAACAGGTGATGCAGATTATCAGCCGGAAACCCGATGATTTCCTGGTTATCAGCGGCGACGATGCCCTCACCTTCCCCATGCTTGCCTGTGGTGCCTCCGGCGTAATTTCGGTGATTAACCATGCCTATCCGGCATTGTTTAGCGGAATGGTAAAGGCTGCGCTCAATGCAAACTGGGCCGAGGCCAGAAGATTGCATTACCAAACCATGGAAGGCGCCATGGCCATTTTCGCAGATGGGAGCCCCGGTGGAATAAAGGCAATGCTCAACGAAATGGGGCTATGCGAAAACGTGGTACGCCTGCCGCTTTGGCCGGTGAATGAAGACGTTGAAAAACGACTGAGAAATTTGGTAATCCGGTAATTTTTTCGTATATTAAGCAAGATGAATCCTAACCTGGACCCTGAAAAAGACCAACTCAACAAGACGGACCGCGACATTGAAAAAGTGTTGCGCCCACAGTCATTTGGTGACTTTGCAGGTCAGGAGCAGATTTTGGAAAACCTGCAGGTATTTGTGCAGGCTGCCAAAATGCGTGGCGAAGCCCTCGACCATGTTTTGCTGCACGGCCCTCCCGGCCTGGGAAAAACCACCCTTAGTTATATTGTAGCCAACGAACTGGGCAGCAGCATGAAAATCACCAGCGGACCGGTGCTTGAAAAACCGGGCGATCTGGCTGGATTGCTCACCAACCTG
>CANKVN010000100.1 GCA_947487055.1 Flavobacteriales bacterium | reverse complement strand
CAAAAAGTTCTTCATGTAATACATGGGCTCCAGCTCTGCCCTCGAATAGGGTTTACCGTTGCCCAGAATTTCCCGTCCTACGCCGCCAAAAGTATATGGTGCAGCAAACATATTTCCACCGTATTGAAGGCCGTAATCCTTATTGTTGCTGCAGTTGAGCAGGGGAGTGCTGTTGCCAATGCCATTGGCAATAAACCACGTATCTATGGCATTGAATCCAGCGTGTTTGCGCAGGTATTCGAAAATGGTTGGGTATTTTGGCCTGGTTTTAAGTCCTTGTGCAGTGCCCAAACTTCCTGTCAGTAATGTGTTTAATCCCACATAATGCCCGGCACTGATGGCCGCCATTTCCCGGAAAACACTTCCGGTGTCTTCCATGCTTTGACTGAGGATACGGGGGATGGGTTCGCTGCCACGCGTGGATCCACCGCCGGGATCTGTTCCATAAACCACCTTGCGGTCAGGAGCGCTGCCAGAAAACAGGTTAGGCATGATATTGCCCGCAGCACCGGTAACATCCTGGCTATCATCCAGGTAACGCTGCAACACACTTTCCTGCTGCCTTACCCCTCCGGCAAACATAACCAAAACCACGTGCTCTGCCTTGGGGATGTTGGTTCGGGCAAACATCCTGCCAGTGGGCAAAATATAGGGAGCAGCTACCGTTCCTGCGGTAACCAATCCGGTCTTTTTGAAAAAATCTCTTCTGTTCATGGTTTAAATAATAGCATCAATAGTACTGGTATTCATCGCTAACGGAAAATGCAGTATAGACCATTTCCACGGTGACATTGGTGTTGCTGTTGATGTAATTGGTGAAAAATGTTTTTTCTCCTTCAGAAGGGAAACGCAGGAAAAAACGCTTGTAGCATTTTTCTACAAATGCCGGTACATCTGCGCGCATCTCACTGTTTTTAGGAATCTTTAGGGTTGATGTGTTGAAATAATTACTCAGTACCATCTCATTCGCTACATTGCGGTCGCCAATACTATAGATGACGTTTTGGGTTTTATATAGCTGGGTGGGCGAGATGGGGATTTGATAAAGGTTGGTGTACAATATGGAAATATATTCGGCATCTGATTTCCTTTTGGTTTTAAGGCTTTTGTCCTCATATACGACCTTATCGTTTACGCCATAGGTAACATTTTTTTCTTTTTTACATGCCGAAAAAATCAGCATGGTCATCAATCCCAGGCCTATCCATTTATCTGAATTGCGCATATTCATCGGTTTTTACAATTGCTTTTTGAACCTCCTGCATATTTTCTGTTCGTATGTAGTTCCCCAGCAGGTTGATAACCTCCTGCGTTTTGGCTTCCCGCTGCAGCAAAAGGTAATAAATCCATCGTATCTGGGCTTCATAAAATTCGGGTGTATGGGTTAAGACATCACAATATTCATTTTTGTTGGCTGCCCACCTTCCGAAAATTTGCCTTGGTATGTTTTTGTCAATAATATCATAGGATGCACTGAACTCATCTTTCAATGGCTGACGTTGAAACAGGTCATCAAAACTGGCATTCACGTAATTGAAGCTGTTCATGTTAATCTGATCATAAATGGAATTGTTGAGCATTGCTTCGCACATATTGCTATAAGTAGCTATGCCTTTTCTGTATTTCCATTTGCTTTGCAGTACATCCCTGTATTTTTTTTGTTCTGCTTTTGCTGCAAATACACCCACAGAGTCGCCGTTTAGCCGGGAAATGGTAATGCTGAATTCTAAATTACCAATAAATTGTGCAATATCATCATCTCCTGCACCCTCCAAAAAACGTGCTTTGCTCAAATCATATATTCGCTGCATGCATGCATGGCGGTAGCTTGAATCCCCGATATGGTAGCTTGTATCATACAGCAATATGTTGATTAGTGTATCTCTTGCAGCCAGGCTAAGCTTGTTTCTTTTCAATAAAGCTGTGTGATAAACCCGTTCGGTATCGGTTGGTTCTCGGCCCAGCAAATCAATAAAATAGCGATTTACGTAGTTTTCTACTTTTATGGTAGGCACCGAGCGATAATCCGGTGGTGTATTGCCGGAAATAAGTATATCCTCGGATTTATTACAGGACAGTAATCCTGCAACAGCAATAAGGGTTATGGGGAGGGTAAACTTAAACACTAACACAATGATAGTAAATAAATACGATTATTTCAACAAGGTTGGAATTTTATGGCTTAATTAGCTTAATTAATAAAATCATATATAATTGATATTCATATGTATAAAAAGGCTATTTAAACCTTTAATTGAATGTTGAAAAATCCAAATAATCGCAGCCGGTGGAATTACGATGAGAGTAAGTGAAATATTCTTTAAATTTGCGTTTTAAGCACCCTTATGGCATTCTATTATAAGTCTGGTAACATACCCACAAAGCGACACACGCAGTTTAGAAAACCCAATGGCGATTTGTATGCTGAGGAATTGGTCAGCACGGAGGGATTTAACAGCATTTACTCACTCATCTATCACTGTCATCCTCCAACATTGGTGAGCAATATTGGTGAGCCCTGGAGTGTAGAGCCCAAGATTGCGCAGAAAAAAAACATGCGCCACCGAAGCTACCTAACCTTCAATGTGCCTGCCGAAGAAGATTATATCAAAAGCAGAAAAGTGCTGCTGATGAATAGTGATATCAAAATTGGCATGGCGGCGCCCACCAAAAGCATGACGGAATATTTCTTCAAGAATGCCGATGGTGACGAAGTGTTGTTTATCCATGAAGGGGAAGGGCACATGGAAACCATTTATGGAATCATCAATTTTGAATATGGTGATTATATCGTTATTCCCCGTGGAACCATATACAAGCTGCATTTCAAGCATGACAATAACCGTATATTTTTTGTAGAATCGCCTAGTCCTGTTTATCCGCCAAAGCGATATCAAAACAGCATGGGCCAGCTACTGGAGCATTCCCCGTATTGTGAAAGAGACATCAAGCTACCCCAGGAATTAAAAACCCATGATGAAACCGGCGAATTTCCTGTAATGATAAAAAAACAGGAAATGATATGGCCTTATACTTATGCCACGCACCCCTTCGATGCCATTGGATGGGATGGATATTTATACCCGTTTGCCTTTAGCATTCACAATTATGAACCCATCACAGGCAGGCTTCACATGCCGCCTCCAATCCATCAGACCTTTGAAGGACATGGTTATGTGATTTGCAGTTTTGTACCAAGGCTATATGATTATCATCCGCTGAGTGTGCCTGCACCATACAACCACAGCAATGTGGACAGTGATGAGATTTTGTACTATGTTGATGGTGATTTTATGAGCAGAAAACATGTGGAAAGAGGCATGATAACGCTGCATCCCAAAGGAATACCGCATGGTCCGCATCCAGGCACGGTGGAAAAGAGTCTCGGTCAAAAAGAAACCCGGGAACTTGCCGTAATGATTGATCCTTTCTCACCATTGATGATTACCGAAGAGGCCATTCAGGTAGAAGACCCTTCTTACTGGAAATCTTGGGTAGAATAACACCATATTTTTTAAATAACTTCTATACTTTATGCTAAGAATATACGCAGTTTTGGCTTCCCTGTTAATTATGGGTGCCGTTACCGGACAAACCATCAGCCAAAAGAAACATGGCAAGAATGTCAATAAAACCTATCGTAAACTGGTAAAGCAATCCCAAAAAGAAAATAGGGCAGGCCGGAAAGACAAGGAAAATGAAACGCCCAATCTGTTTTGGGCGCAGGAATACGTGGCAACCATGGATCCACTTACCGGGCAAACCTATCCTGAAAGGGTTTTTCAATCCATTCAGAAAAGCGAGAATAGCAAAAACATAGCTCGCAGAACCATGCCCGGTCTGGGAGTTACGCCGTGGGTTGAGCGTGGTCCAAACAATGTTGGTGGCAGAACCCGTGCCCTCACCTGGGACCCTACCGATGCTTCAGGAAAGAAAGTTTGGGCCGGTTCCGTAACCGGAGGATTGTGGTACAACAATGATATCACCAATGCCAATAGCAAATGGACCCAGGTAAGTTCTTTGTGGAGCAACATTACGGTTAGTTGCATGGCCTGGGATCCTAATACTCCGGGCACTGCATACATTGGCACCGGCGAAGGCTATGGAACAACCAGCAGCAGTTCCCGGGGTTTTGGAATTTGGAAAACCACGGATTCCGGTAAAACTTGGAATCAGCTTTCCTCAACCACAACCTACTACTATGTGCTCGATATTGCAGTAAGAAACGAAAATGGCAGCAGTGTTGTTTACGCCGCAGTCGATGCCAATACTTTTCAGGGAACCCTGCATGGCTTGAGCAATTATGGACTTTACCGAAGTACCAATGGTGGCAGCAGCTGGACCAATGTGATTTCCAATGCGCCTAACGGACAAAAGTATTCGGTTGCCGATATCGAAATCGCGTCAGATAACCGCATTTGGATAGGAACAAGAAACAATCCGTATGCAGGAACAGACAGGGGCGCAGGCCGGATATTGTATTCCGACAACGGAACTACCTGGACCTTGAGTTATACCCACACCAACAAAACCGGAAGGGTAGAGGTTGCCGTTGCGCCGGGTAAACCCAATACCGTATATGCCATCATTGAGCATAATCAAACAGTGGATGGCATTGTGGCTACTTTTAATAAAGGCGCAAACTGGTCATCCCGCACAGAGCCGGATGATGCAGACAACGGCATTCCCAATACCGATTTTTCCAGGGGCCAAGGTTGGTATGATTTGATATTGGCGGTAGATCCTAACGATTCATTAAAGGTTTATGCAGGTGCCATTAACCTCTTCAGGAGCACCAATGGCGGCAACAACTGGACACAAATCAGCAAGTGGGCCAACAACGCAAGCATGAATACCTTAAGTTGCCCTTATGTTCATGCTGACCAGCATGCCTTTGTTTTCAAGCCCGGAAGCAGCACAACCTGCATTATAGGTTGCGATGGTGGTGTGTTTTACAGCAATAATATTGGATCTGCCGCAACCAGTTCTTCAGCCATTGTTGAAAGAACTTATGGCTATATAACTGCACAATATTACTGGGGCGATATGTCTCAAACCGCAGGCTCAAACCTGATGATTGCAGGTGCCCAGGACAATGGCAGCCACAAATTCAACGCTGCGGGTGAAAATGCCGTCACCTATGTTTCTGGCGGAGACGGTGCCTATTGCTTTATTTCACCAAGTAATAGCAACAAGCAAATCTCCAGTTACGTTTACAACCAGTTTTATTACACCACCAATAACTGGACCTCATCAAATAACCTGATTGCAGATGGTACTACCGGAAAATTCATCAATCCTGCAGAATGGGACGATAATGGATCAGGTTTATTTTCTGCTAAAGGCACCGGAACAATTTACAGGATTACCCTTGGTACAAGCCCGGGAACCTTACAAACCGTCACTTTTGGCGGCAGTAATTTTGCAAGCTCCCTTAAAGCATATAAACTTTCCACAGGTAAAACAAGGCTTTTGATAGGCAACGAAGCAGGTAAACTATACGTTACAGACGATGCATGGGCAACCAGTCCTGTATTTACCGATAAGACAGGAACCATCAATGCCGGTAATATTTCTGATATTCATGCCCTTCGTGGCAGGGATACTTTGGCCGTTACCCTTTCCAATTATGGAGCAAGTTTTAGGAATATTTACATCAGCCTTGATGGTGGAACAACATGGACCCAAAAGGAAGGTAACCTTCCTGAAATTCCGGTTTGGAGCATTGTGCTCAATCCAAACAAGCTGGGAGAGGCCATCGTTGGAACAGAAGCCGGAATCTATGGTACTGACAATATTTTCGCTGCAAGCCCGGTTTGGACAGCCTATACGGCTGGTATTGGTTTTGTGAAAATGAGAAACATCAGGTACCGCGCTGCAGACAAAATGCTGATGGCGGTAACACACGGGAGAGGGGTATTTACCAGCGACGCCTGGTCTAAAAATCTTCCTGTTGTAGCATTTGGTACCAGCAGCAAAGATGTGTGTTCTAATCAGACTGTGTCTTTTACCGACAGCACATTAAACGATCCAATTGCATGGAGCTGGGCCATAACACCGCGTAATTTTGTTTATGTATCCGGAACGGATAGCACGAAGAAGAATCCGGTGTTGCGTTTTAGCAAAGGTGGTGTTTACCAGGTAAAACTCACAGCTACAAACAGCATTGGAAGTAATTTTATCGTTAAAACCAACTGGGTAACAGTTACGGATACCATTCCCTTTACTGCTTCAGCAATCATGAGCCGCAATAGCTTTTGTGCAGGAGACACATTCACGCTGTCTGCGAATGTTCCTGCTGCTTTGCAGGGAACAATCACTTCATATACCTGGCGCAGAAACCTAAATAATGCAGCAACAACAGCCACTTACAACCTTGCCCCTGATAAAAATGACAGCTTTAGCGTTCTGCTGACCAGCAATAAGAAGTGTGTTACTCCATTGTCTTTCCGCACGGCTGTTGTTATTCCCACTGTGAATGACATTGTTAATGCCTCGGCACTCATATCCGCAGGTCCAGGTTGTTCTGGCAGGCCTTTAACATTGACGGCCATTGGAACCAATACGGGCAGCAATCCCACATGGAGCTGGTACCAAAACGGAAGTCCGGTTTCAGGCACTGCTTCATCGCTAAATGTACCTTCTCCAGTAAATGGTGATAAATACTCGGCCACAATCAATGTTGCAGGACCTTGTGTGAGGCCAGCCAGTTTGATAAAATCTGATACGGCCACCCTCATTGTGAAGAACACACCTGCCGCACCGCTGTTGAGCAGAAACTTTGATACTTTGTTTGCACAAAATCTGGGCAGTGGAACCTATCAGTGGTTCAAATCGGGAGCAGCAGTTGGAACAGGCAGAATTTTGAAGGCTGCTGCCAATGGTTCTTACAATTGTGTTTACACTGAAAACGGCTGTGCAAGCGATACCAGTTCGGCCATCATTTTCAGCAGTTTAAGGCAGGATAATTTGTCCACCCTAAAAGTATTGTTTCCGAATCCCGCAAC
>CANKVN010000099.1 GCA_947487055.1 Flavobacteriales bacterium | reverse complement strand
ATAAACAACAGGTAACCTACAATAAGAACGTTAGACCAGATTCTGGTTGCCCATGGTTTCTCTTGTTTATGAAACGCTGCGCGAGGTCCAAATTTTTCATTTTCCACGTTACCATGGTTTTCAGATGCTTCATGTTTTTCTGCATGTGCTTCAACTGCATGCTCATTTGCTTCAATTGCACCACCTTTTGCAGCGGTTTCAGCATGTTCGTGCTTGGTTGTGGCATCATGGCTTACATGCGTACCCCTATCCATAGTAGCAATGCCAATTCCGGCCAGGATAAGACCCAAGATGGTCAATCCTATAGCAAAGTTTCTGGCTTTGGTAGGAACAGTAAATTGCTCCTGTTTAATTTCAATTTTATGATGTCCGTGTCCCATTGAATTTCAGATTAGTTGGGTTTTACTGCAGTACTGTCCTTAGCTGCAGCAGGTTCTGCAGAGGCACCACTTAACTGTTTCACATACCTGACAACCCTCCAACGATCCATTGGTTTAAGCGCATATGCATGGCTCCCCATGTTGTTTTTACCGTAAGTAAGGGTATGATAAATTTGACCAACTGGAATTTCTTTAATGTACTTATCCTGGAAGTTTGCCCATGCCGGCTTACCCAAGCCATGCTTGAATATTTCGCCGTCATTACCACCATTTGTACCATGGCAGGGAGTGCAATAAATATTGAAGAGGTATTTACCACGCTGGTTATTGTCTTCAAAATCCGCTGGAAAACTGATTGCTTTTGCAGCTTCATAGCCTTCGGCTGAGTTGTCCAATGCATAATGGTTTGTGGCTTTCCCAATAGCTACGGTTCCGGGTACCGGTTCGCGCATGCTCATTCCATAAGGATTTACCAGGTTACTATCGCCCTGATTGTAGGGTTCATAGCCTTTTGAGTAGGCCATATCGGGGGCATACTCCCAACCGGTATCATTACCGCGGCTTACACAACCTATGGTGAGGCTGGACAATGCGATTATTCCGGAAGTGATATACAGAAGTCTTTTCATGAATAGTCTTTTATTTATAGGGCAGTCTGCACGCCTGCTATCCTTTCACGAAGTTCCACGGCGCCATGGGCCTTCATGATTTTTAATACTTGGTTTTCGTCTACGTGATCACCGGTTTCAACCGTAATAATCATGCGATCATCGGTTTGTCTGTCATCAAGCAGTTCGGGTTGAATTCCCCAAATCATGCGGTTACGCAGGAAGAAGAAGAAACCCATACCAAAGGCGGTACACAATACGGTTGCTTCAAACAACACAGGAACCCAGCTGGGGGTAAATCTTACGGGTTTGTTACCTACATCTACCGGCCAGTCTTGAACATACATATAGTATATCATCCAGAAGGCGAGGGCAAATCCGGTCATTCCGCACAAAAATGCCACTATGGATAACCAGCTGCGTCTTGCATTGATGATTCTATCCAATCCATGCACAGGATATGGGGTGTAAACATCATGAATCTTCACACCGGCATGTACCAGTTCGCTGGTAGCTTCTATCAGTTTGTCTTCGTCTTCCCAAACACCTACCAACATTTTGTTTCTGTTGCGAAGGCTGAGGTTATTATCTATGATTGCCATGAATGGTTTTCTCCTAATTGATTACTCGCGGTTGCGAAGAATGGTTTTAATTTCAGACATATTGATTACCGGCAAGAATTTGGCAAACAAGAAGAAGCAGGTAAAGAAAATACCAAATGTTCCTAAGAATAAGCCTATCTCTGTTAACGATCCGGCATACATTACCCAGCTACTTGGCAGGTAATCGCGGTGCAGGGAAGTAACAATAATCACAAAACGCTCGAACCACATACCCACGTTCACCACAATACTCATGATGAATATGAACCAAGGTGTAGTACGGGCCCATTTGAACCAGAACACCTGTGGTGAAGCAAGGTTACAGAACATCATGCTCCAGTAAGCCCACCAGTAAGGACCGCTGGCACGGTTGATAAACGCATACTGCTCATATTCAACGCCTGAATACTGGGCGATAAAGAACTCCGTTAAGTATGCAATACCAACCAGAGTTCCGGTAAGCATGATAATCTTGGTCATGGCTTCCAGGTGGCCAATGGTAATGTAGTTTTCGTAGTTCATTACCTTTCTAGCCACAACCAGCAGGGTTGCTACCATACCGAAACCGGAGAAAATTGCACCGGCAACAAAATATGGAGGGAAAATCGTGGTATGCCAGCCAGGGATTACTGATGTAGCAAAGTCTGTAGATACAATTGTGTGTACAGACAATACCAGCGGTGTACTTAAACCGGCAAGAATCAATGAAATCAATTCGTACCTGGCCCAGGTGCGGGTACTTCCTGTCCAGCCCATAGAGAAGAAACCATACCAGTATTTGGCTGTTTTGGTTTTCACCTTATCGCGGATGGTTGCAATATCTGGGATAAGACCAATGTACCAGAACAACAACGATACACTGAAGTAAGTAGAGATTGCAAAAACATCCCACAAAAGCGGTGAGTTGAAGTTAACCCACAAAGAACCAAATGCGTTGGGAAGCGGTAAAGCCCAGTATCCAACCCACACACGACCCATGTGAAACACAGGGAACATGGCGGCACAAATTACCGCAAAGATGGGCATGGCTTCCGAGGAACGGTGGAAACTCCTCCTCCATTTCTGGCGGAAAAGCAACAGAATCGCAGAGATCAGGGTTCCTGCGTGACCAATACCAACCCAGAATACGAAGTTGGTAATATCCCAACCCCACATCACGGATTTATTAATATTCCATGTACCAATACCGGTCCAAAGGGTCCAGAAAAGGCTTACAATAAAGATTCCCAGAAAAACAATGGATAAGGTAAAGCCTACTTTCCAAGCAGTGCTGGGTTTATTCAAAATTGGCCTGGCAATATCACGGGTTACATCAGAAGCTGTTTTGCCTCCGGTTACCAGGCGTTCCCTAATGAGAGAATCATGTATCATCTTTGTTGTGTTAGGGGTTAGATGGTTTCAGTATTACGAATTTTAGTTAAATATTTAACGCTGCTCTGAACGTTAATTTCCTCAAGTACGCCAAATCCACGCTCGTTGTTATACAATTTGCTGATTTCACTTTCGGGATTGTGTAAATCTCCAAAAACTATGGCATTTGCAGGACAAGCACGCTGACAAGCGGTTTTAACCTCAACCTCGCTTGGCGATTTGCCGTCGCGTTTGGCTTTCAATTTACCCTCTTGTATGCGTTGCACGCAGAATGAGCATTTTTCCATTACGCCACGTGTACGAACGGTTACATCTGGGTTGATTACCATTTTACCCAATGGGTTATTGAAATGGAAATCGAACTTATCGTTGTCGTTGTAACGGAACCAGTTGAACCTGCGCACTTTGTAAGGGCAGTTGTTACCGCAATATTTAGTACCAATACAGCGGTTGTAGGTCATTTGGTTAAGGCCTTCTGTGCTGTGGGTGGTAGCCAAAACAGGACAAACTGTTTCGCAAGGTGCTTGAGAGCAATGCTGGCACATCATGGGTTGGTGAACCACTTTGATGTTTTCCCAATGCGCAAATTCACCTTTGTCTTCTTTGTCTATCTTGCCAATTTCTTTCTCCCTGGTAACATAGTTTCCTTCAATTTCTTTGCTGCTGTTGGCGAAGCTATAGTAGCGGTCAATACGAATCCAAGTCATTTCACGACGCAGGCGTATTTCTTCACGTCCTACTACAGGAACGTTATTTTCTATTGAACAACTTACAACACAGCTTCCGCAACCGGTACAGGCGTTAAGGTCGATGGCCATAGACCACAAATGGTTTGGAGAACCATCTTTGCGGTAATCGCGTTTTTCCCAAATGGTGTAAACGTGGGTTTTTTCCTTATCGTTTCCGGCTTTTGGATTCTTTTTCCAATCAGCATAAGAGGCTTCACGAACCAGATCCCTGCCTTCAATGCTATGGTGGGTTTGGGTTTGAGCAAGTGCATAAGTATCATCTCCTTTGGAGATTTCAACACCTGAAACAACCCAATTTCTTGAACCATTAGCGCTTGAAATCAAAGGCCAGGCTGAAACACCAACGGTATCGAAACCTTTGTCGTTGCTTCCACCCACTTTTCCGGCAGAAGTTCTGCCATAACCCAAGGCTAAACCTACGGTGTCATTGGCCTGACCAGGTTGAATGAGCGCAGGAACATTGTTCAGAGTGATTTTGCCTGATTTTACGTTTACGGTATCGCCTTCTTTAATCTCAAGCTTGTGGGCAAGCGATTTGGGCAGGGATACGTAGTTGTCCCAGGTAACTTTACTTACCGGATCTGGCAATTCATGCAACCAAGGGTTATTACCATGAGCACCATCTTTCACTCCTACGTTGGTAAACAATACCAGGTCTGTTGTGTTGCTTTTTGCTGATGCAGCAATGGTAGCGCCAAGTGTGGTAACATCACCGGAATACGCAGCGGCTTTGGATTCGGAAGTAACCGTCCAAACGCCATCGTGCAGGCATTTGTTGAAGTTGGTTTCGTAATCACCTTCTCCCAGTTTACCCGCCCAATTGTTTTTTATGTAGATGTAATAAGGCGATGCGCTTAATTTCTGCGAAAGGATACCCTTTGATGCAAAAGGATCTTTTTCTGTTTTCGGCAACATATCAGACCATGTCAACAAACTAACTTGGGCCTGACGGGTATTGAATACATTGCTGATGGTAGGCTGCACAAAATGGAATTCACCGGCACGTGGCTCGGCATCTCCCCAACTTTCCAGGTAATGGTTGTCAGGACATACATATTGACAGGCAGATGCAGTTTCGTCTTTGCTTGAAGCAAAACTAACCGACAACTTCGCTTTTTTGATGGCATCGGTCCATGATGCGCTGTGGTTATAGGCAGGATTGGTGCCATAGAAAATAACAGCGGATACTTTACCGTCTGCCATGTCTTTCAGCAACATATCGGTATCGCCGTCAACACCTTTGTACTGGTTGCTTTGGTTAGCCAAATCGATGGTTTTGCCATAGTTTTCCAGCAGCATGTTGATTCCGTTAACCAATTTTTGGGCAACAACATCATTGGAACCGGAGATAACCAAAGATTTTCCTTTGGCGTTCCACAAGGCTTCTGATGCTTTTTTCAAGCTATTTCCTGCCAATTCAGCATTGGTTGGAACTGGTATTTGCTTGGCTCCTGCTTTTTCAGCCAAATGGTTGTAAATGGTGGTAAGATATGAAGTTTCTTTCGAAGCCTTCATTGGGAAACGCTCGTCTGCATTGGTACCGGTCATGCTCAGGTTGGACTCAAACTGAATATGTTTGCTCATTACCTTGCCCACTGTTGGAATACGGTTAGCAATATAACCTTTGGTAAACTCCACCGGTGAAATCCATGTACCCAGGAAATCGGCTGCGAAGCTTACGATAACCTCTGCATTTTCGAATTTGAAGGTAGGGATAGCAGATTTACCGAAATCTTCTTCATTTGCTTTAACAATGCCACTGTATGAAACAGCATCATAGGTAATGTGCTCGGCTGTTGTGAATTTGGATTTGAAATCGGCGATTGCTTTCAGGGTAGAAGGGCTGTGAATGGTATTGCTCAGCAACACGATTCTGCCTTTGGCCTGATCGATTTCTTTTAATTTTCCAGCAATGGCGGCATCCATTTTTGACCAATCAGCAGCTTCTGAACCATTTGCCAAAGGATTTGCCAGGCGCTCGGTATCATAAAGTGACAGGATGCTTGCCTGACCTGTGGCGCAAAGGCCACCTTTGCTGATGTTGGAGCGGGGATTGCCATCCACTTTGATGGGACGACCTTCGCGCACTTTTACTTCTATTCCGCAACCGGATGAACATGCACCACATGTTGAAGAATAATAACTTGCAACACCAGGAGTTACATCATCAGGCTTTACCAAATAGGGAACTGCGTGTCTTACTTTGGTTTTGTAGCAAGCGGCCAGGGCCACTGCAGTAACGCTAAATCCAAAGAACTTAAGAAAATCTCTGCGGTTTGAATTCAACTCTACGCCTTCTTCACCTAAGACCTCATCCAGAGGCAACGCATCGGGAAATTCATTTTTACGGGCAGCAAGGAACGACGGATCTTTTGCCAGTTCCTCCTCACCTTTCCAGTACTTTATATTATTGGACATGTTGTTTTTTAATAATTAATAGTGACACTTAGCACATTCCAAACCACCATTCATGGCTGGAGTAATCTTCACTTTACCATCAGGACCGAAGTATTGGCTCCTGTTGTTTTTGTTTTTCAGGTCTTTCGATGCCTTTTCGTGCAGTGCTGCATAGTAGTTGTTATTTGCAGCATCAATACCGGCATTGCGGTGACAATCGATACACCAACCCATTTGTAAACTGCTCCACTGTTGCACAACTTCCATTTTTTCAATTGGACCGTGGCAAGTTTGACAAGCCAGGCCACCTACTTTTACGTGTTGGCTGTGGTTGAAATAGGCGTGGTCAGGAAGGTTGTGAATCCTTACCCAGCGGATAGGTTGAGGATTAGGACCAAAAGCTTCGGTACCGGATTTTTCAGGATTGTAATCCAAAGCCTTGTAGATTTTGGCAATTTCTGGTGAAATCTCATCTCCTTCTGCAGTAGATGCTTTTTGAACACCTTTGTGGCAATTCATGCATATATTGAGTGAAGGAATGGTTGCAGATTTGCTTTCTTCTACACCGATGTGGCAATATTTGCAATCCAGCTTAAGAACACCGGCGTGTAACTTGTGGCTGTATGCGATAGGCTGTTTTGGAGCATATCCTTTTTGAACACCTACTTCAGTGATACCAAATTTGTAACCCCAGGTTGCACCTGCACCACCCAGGATGAATACCGTGAAAACAGCAAGCACCGTTGGATTCATCTTAGACAGCTTTTCAGGAAGCAGGCTTTTAATGAAGGATTTCTTGGGCTGGCTTACATCCACACCATCTTGTTCTGCGGCAATCCTGCGAAGTGTATTTCTCACTTTTCCAAGGATAAACAACACGATGATGAAGATTCCAATCAGCGCAAACAGGAAGTACATGGAGTTGGAATCGGACTTACCTTCTTCCCCGTTAGTTAGGT
>CANKVN010000098.1 GCA_947487055.1 Flavobacteriales bacterium | reverse complement strand
CAGCAGCTGCATTGGGGATTTTTTCTCCGGGTAAGTGGTGATCACAAATGATAAAATCCACGCCCAGTGAATTGGCATAATCAACCAGATCGTTGGAGCGAATGCCGCAATCCAGTGCAATGATTAGTTTATAGCCGTTTTGTGATGCGTAATCAATGCCTATTTTGCTGATGCCGTACCCTTCTTTGTAGCGATCCGGGATATAGTAGTCGGCCAAAGCGGAATGCCGGGTGCGGAAGAAACTGTAAACAATGCTCACTGCAGTGGTGCCATCCACATCGTAATCTCCATAAACCAGGATTTTTTCTGCATCTGAAATGGCCTTGTCTATTCTGACAATGGCTTTTTCCATGTCAGTCATCAAAAACGGATCATGCAGGTCTTCTATTTTGGGTCTGAAGAATTTTTCGGCTTGTTCGTAATTTTCTATGCCGCGCTGAAGTAAGATGGAAGCGATATTGGCACTTACGTTAAGTTCTCCAGACAGGCGTGCAACTTTTTCTTCGGGGGGTAGGGGTTTTGCACACCATCTGAATTCCATAGTTTGCAAAAATCGGGAATTTTACTGAGGGTAAAAAATGTAATCGATTATTATTTAAGGAATGATGACCAATTCCGTAGTAATTTTTCCGAAAATGGGCTCTGCCGGCGGGTTTTCATTGTTGGCAAGGTTGATTTTCATCCAGCATACATCTATCCAATTATTATTCTTCCAGCCGGCCTTTGTATGGATTGTTTGTGTCTCAAAACCGGAAGCCCTGTGCAGGCGCAGGCTTGCTTCATTGGGTAATCCTATCAGTGCAAATGCATGGGTGAAATGCCTTGTTTTCAAATGGCCCAATAAATGCCTGTAAAGGTGTTTTCCCAAACCCAAACCTTGTGCTTCCGGAGCAAGGTAAACAGATGTTTCAACAGCCCATCGATAGGCTGCTCTTTCCCTGTGGGTTAAGGCATAGGCATAGCCTAACAATTTGTTGTCTTGGGTTAATACGAAAAATGGGAAACGATTGGCAATCTGTTCAAGTCGGGTTTCAAACTCAGCAAAATCAGGGACTGTTGTTTCAAAAGTATAAGGACCCGATAAAACGTATGGTTGGTATATGTTTAATATCTCCGCCGCATCATCGGTAGAAAAATCGCGGATGTGGAAGGGGTTTTCCATATTGCAAAAATCAAAAATAAATTCAGTTTAACTTCCTATATTCGAATATTATTTGATGAAAAAATTACCTCTTTTTGCATTGTTGGTTCTGGCCGGCCGGTTGAATGCGCAAATTACCATCACCCAAACGTCTATGCCTGCAGCCGATGATACCATTCGCTATTCTTCGGCAGCTGCTACAGGGCTTTCGCTGAATATTCAGCAAAAAGGCGCGTCGCAGTCCTGGGATTATAGCAAGCTGGTCGCTAATGGTCAGGATATTTACCGCTACGCTGCAGCAAATAAAACACCATATCTGTTGTATTTCTTCAATCAAATCGGATTGAAAACCTCAGATAGCCTGGGTGCTGGCCCAATTATGCTGAAAAATATTTATTCGTTTTATACCAAAAACGCCACTGTTTTCAAACAGGAAGGCATTGGTTATTCTTATCAGGGATTTCCTTTGGCGGCCCAGAATAAAGACGACGATGAAATCTATCAGTTTCCCCTCAAATATGGGGATTCTGATGTGTCAACCTTCAATTTTCGTTTTGCAATACCCGGGAATATATTTACCTATGTGCAAGCTGGTGTGCGCACCAATGTGGTTGATGGCTGGGGTAGTATTGTTACCCCGTATAAAACATATCCCAATGTGCTTAGGGTAAAAACGCTGGTTAATGGTACGGATTCTCTCATCACACAATTTGGGAAGGTGCCAATTCCCCGCAGGCAGGTTATTTATAAATGGTTGAGCGCCGATGAAAAGATTCCGGTGCTGGAAATAACAGGTACTGAAACTGGAGGGACCTTTACAGCCAACCAAATCAGGTTTCGCGATAAATACCTTGGGTTGGTCAATCCGCTTAGGCCGCGCGCAGGATTTGTTATCAGCAAAACCAGTGGCTTTGTTACAGCTGATACCTTTGGTTTTACTGATAGGAGCCGGCCCTTTGCAACCAGCTGGAACTGGCAAATAACACCGTCAGTAGCGGTGTCTTTTGTGGGCGGCACCAATGCCGGAAGCCGCAATCCGCGTGTGGTTTTCAGGCAGGAGGGTTTGTATAACGTTACTTTGGTTGCAACCAATGCTTTTGGAAGCGACGATACCACAGCTCCCAACGCCATTAGCATTCAGTATGGTTTAGGCAATAAAGGATTGAAAGCCAGCTCAACCTCGTTTTACCCCAATCCCAGCAATGGTTCAGTTACGATGCTGAGGGGTGGGTTGCTTCAGGTTACGGACTGCACGGGAAAGTTGGTTTACACTGCTGAAGTCGTTAAAAACAAAGCCGTTGAACTGGCGCATTTGCCCAAAGGTATTTATACCTTCCGCTTGGATGGTAGCAAGCCCGAAAAACTGGTTTTGTACTAATATATTAATTTATTGGATAGGTCGGTTAATTCTGGACCTGATACTTGTCAATGCACGGCTAAATCTGTACTTTCGCAGTAGTCAATTGATACAATTGTGAAGATTGCTGTACTAAAAGAAATCCGGGAGCGCGAGCATCGGGTTGCTGTTACCCCTCAGGTAGCGGCCACATGGGTAAAACAAGGAATACAGGTTAGTATCGAAAGTGGTGCTGGAAATGGAAGCTGGTTTAGCGATCAGCAATATGCCGAAGCAGGTGCTACCTTAGGTTCAAAATCGGAAATCCTTTCAGGGGCAGATATTGTCATGAAAATCAATCCGCCAACGGAGGATGAAGTGGCAACGTTGCCAGAGAAATCTTTGCTGGTTTCTTTACTTTATCACCGCAGCAATGCTGAATTGGTGAAGTCATTGAATTCGAGGCGAATTTCTGCCATTTCCCTGGATGCAATACCTCGTATTTCCCGTGCCCAATCGATGGATGTGCTTAGTTCCCAGTCTAACCTTGCAGGCTATATGGCCGTGATTAAAGGTGCCGGACATCTTGATAAAATATTCCCGTTATTGATGACCGCAGCAGGTACCATCACACCTGCACGGGTTTTGATTTTTGGGGTAGGGGTTGCCGGCTTGCAGGCAATTGCCACGGCAAAGCGCCTTGGCGCCATTGTAGAAGCCACCGATGTGCGTCCCGAAACCAAGGAACAGGTAGAGTCATTGGGCGGTAAGTTTATCGAAGTAAAAGGTGCAGAAGTAGGAAGTGAAGGCGGTTATGCCAAGGAAGCTACCGATGAATACCGCGCCAAACAA
Organism: Flavobacteriales bacterium; assembly: GCA_947487055.1. GTDB lineage: Bacteria > Bacteroidota > Bacteroidia > NS11-12g > UBA955 > RGEC01. The sequence continues at coordinate 3,766 of CANKVN010000098.1, read as the reverse complement.
AGGGAAGCCGTGAACAAGTCATTGTCTCAGGCAGATTTGGTGATTACCACAGCGTTGGTTCCGGGCAGGAAAGCCCCCATTTTGGTTGATGAAGAGCAAGTAGGTATGATGAAACCCGGTTCTGTGTTGATTGATATGGCTGCCGAACAAGGTGGAAACTGTACCTATACCAAGCCTTACGAAGTGGTAAATCAGAATGGAGTGCGCATTGTGGGTGCTGCCAATATGGCTTCGGAACTACCCATAAACGCAAGCGAACTTTTTGCAAAAAACTTGATAGAATTGATGAAACTTATTGCCCCTAAAGCCGAACTGGTTTTGGATAAAAATGATGAAATAGTGGCCGGATGCCTCATTTGTCATGAAGGTGAAGTGTTGCACCAGGGTTAATCGAATAGACTTTTAAACAAACAACGAAAAAAGACAAACCAACAATGGATACGATATTCAATTTTATAGGAGAAAACATCTCCATGATTTACCTGGTAATCCTCATGGTTTTTGTGGGGATAGAGCTAATCGGTCACGTTCCCAGCGTATTGCACACCCCTTTAATGAGCGGTGCCAATGCCATTCACGGGGTGGTGTTGATTGGTGCAATCTATGTGCTTGGACACGCTGCCTCAGATGATGTTTTTAGCCTTGTGGTTGGATTTATTGGCGTAATCGTGGGAACCTTAAACGTCATAGGCGGATTTGTGGTTACAGACCGCATGCTGGAAATGTTTAAGAAGAAACCAGGGAAAGGAGCCAAATCATGAAACATATTCAGGAAGTACTTTTCCTACTAGGCTCATTGGGCTTTGTAGTGGGATTGAAAATGATGGGTAAGCCCGACAGTGCGCGCAAAGGCAATCTGGTTGCTGCTGCAGGCATGTTGTTTGCTGTTTTGGGTATCATGTTCTTCAAGCATGGAGAAGAAGGTATTCACCTGGTAAACAATATTGGATTAATTACGGCCGGTATCGGTGTAGGAACACTGGTAGGGTGGTTGATGGCTAAAAAAGTGCAAATGACGGCCATGCCTGAAATGGTTTCTTTGTTTAACGGTATGGGTGGTTTGTGCGCAGCGCTGATTTCCTTGCTTGAATGGCAGTTTAAAGGAGATAGCATCGCCACAATGCCTGCCGGCGAATATTTAGCCATCATTGCCGGTTTAATCATAGGTACGGTTTCTTTTGTGGGTAGCATAGTGGCCTGGGGCAAACTCAGTGGTAAGCTGGGTGATTTTCGTTTCCCGGGTCAGCAATTTATCAATATTATCATGTTGCTGGCCATTGTGGGTGCGGCATGGTTGAACTTCGGTGCAGCGGCTGAGGGCAGTATGCTATACTTTTATTTGGTTATTGCGTTGGCTGCTATTTACGGTTTACTCTTTGTCTTCCCAATCGGTGGTGCCGATATGCCGGTTGTGATTTCTTTGTTGAATTCCTTTACCGGTGTGGCTGCTGCCTGCGGTGGATTTTTATACCACAATAATGTGATGTTGATGGGCGGTGTGCTGGTGGGTTCTGCCGGTACTATCCTTACCATCGTGATGTGCAAAGCCATGAACCGCAGCCTCACGAATGTACTGATTGGGGCGGTTGGTGGAAATTCTGCCGCAGCAAGCACAGGAGCCAAAGCCGGCGGAACGGTGCGCGAAGTGCAGGCAACCGATGTGGCTATATTGATGAAATATGCGCAGAAAGTGATTGTGGTTCCTGGATATGGTTTGGCTGTGGCACAGGCCCAGCACGTTGTGCATGAGTTGGAAGGCCTGCTGGAAGCAGAAGGTGTTGAAGTGAAATATGCCATTCACCCTGTTGCCGGCCGTATGCCTGGGCACATGAATGTGTTGCTGGCCGAAAGCAATGTGAGCTATGATAAGCTCATTGAAATGGAACACATCAACCCTGAATTTGCCACCACCGACGTTGTTCTTGTGGTTGGTGCAAACGATGTGGTGAATCCTGCTGCAAAAACAGATCCCACAAGCCCAATTTACGGAATGCCAATTCTGGATGTTGAAAATGCGAAACAGATTATTGTGCTCAAACGAAGCATGAAATCGGGCTATGCCGGTATCGATAACGAACTGTTTTACAACAGCAAATGCGGAATGCTCTTTGGGGATGCCAAAGCAAGCCTGCAAAAGCTGGTGAATGAGGTGAAAACCCTGTAAAAGTGCTTTTCTGTCGAAAAAAAGACAGATGTTGCCACAACGCTTTTGTTCAAGGTCTTTTTAATCCGTAATTTGCAACAGCATATGAAGTATTTTTTGTTGGGATTGCTGCTCGCCCTTACCGGTTCATTATCGGCTCAATCCTACTATTATCAGCAACCCCTAAAAGGTAACCCCAAAGGATTAAATACCGAATCCGACCAACTGAATGATAACGGAGGCGAATGGGTGTTGATCATGGATTCTTCCCTCAATCCCACCTATTCCAAAACACAGGCCTTGCCGGTTGGGTTTAATTTTACGTTTGCCGGTCAGGCTGTTTCCCATTTTAAAGTTAGCAGCACTGGTTTTCTCACCTTCGACACACTGGCTGCAAACGCTCCCATTGTCGGGCCACAGATACTACCAAGCAATAGCCTTCCCAACCAAAGTATTGTTATTTGGGGGATGAATGCCTCAGGTAATAATGACAAGGTAGTTTGCAAGGTTTTCGGAAATCCGCCAAACAGGCAGTTTTGGGTTAAGTTTTACAGCATGAGCACTCCTGGCGACAGCAATTCATATTCCTACTGGAGCATGGTGCTGGAAGAAGGTACGCAGGATGTATTTCTGGTGTCCATGAATCATGGGTCTGGCTTAACCTACCAATCCCCGAAGCATACTCCGGGTATTCAGGTAAATGCCACCAACGCTACCATGCTTCAGGGTGGACCCAACTATACCAATAATTTACTGGGAGAATCGTATAAAGATAATTTGTCTTACCGCTTCTCTTATGGCGTTCAGCCTGCTACGGATATTGAAGTGGTTGAATTCAATTTACCCATACTGACCCTTGCCGGCAACAACAATGTAGTGAAAGTTCCTGTCAGGAATTTGGGCAGCCAGGCGGTGAATACGTTAAAACTCCATTACCGCGTTAATCAAGGTGCCGAAGAGCAATTCGATATAACCGGTTTAAACATTAAGGCGTCTTCAGCTTCTTTGGATACGCTTGTTGCTTCCAAAGCAATTGCAGCCATTACTCCCGGTGAATTGCAGCAAGTGAAGGTGTGGATTAGCAACGTCAATGGTGGCAGTGAAGCCAATAAACGCAATGACAGTGCCAATGCACATACAACAATATATGCCGGCACGGCACCAAAGTCCAAAACAGCCATGCTGGAATACGCTACCGGAGCCTGGTGCAGTACCTGTCCGCCGTCAGATGTTGTGGTTTCAAAAATCCAGCAGGAACTTGGAGATTCGGTTATTGCCATAGCGCATCATACAGCCGATGGTATGGTTATTTCCGGCGATTCATTTTCCCGCGGATGGATTGATTCTTTTCCCAGGGCCGTGGTATCCAGAAAATTAATTTCTGCCAGCCATAATGACTGGCTTTCAACCACGCGTGCGGCCATGCAGTATCCTCGGTGGGCCGATATGGCGGTGAAAAATATGCAGGTGGATACGCAAGGATTACTTACTTGGACGGTAACGGCCAAGATGCTTGATTACGTTGCAGCAGCAGATGTTCGTTTGGGTAGCATGGTGTTGGAAGACAATATTCGCGGCAATGGGCAAGGATATGATCAGCAAATAGCAAATCAATACCTGATT
>CANKVN010000097.1 GCA_947487055.1 Flavobacteriales bacterium | reverse complement strand
AGAAATATTGGAAATACCGCCACTAACGCGGGTTCCCGGCAGGTTTTGCTTAATCCACCGTGTGGCTTCTATAAAATCTACTGCATAGTTGTTGTGTTCCTCAATACCGGTGGCTACGGTAAGGATGTTGGGGTCAAAAATGATGTCATAAGGAGGAAAGCCAGCTTTTTCGGTCAGTAGCTTATAGCTGCGTTCACAAACTTCAATTTTTCTGGTGAAAGAATCTGCCTGACCGGTTTCATCAAATGCCATTACCACCACGGCAGCGCCATATTTGCGCACCAGCCTGGCCTTTCGGATAAATTCTTCTTCTCCGTCTTTAAGGCTTATGGAGTTGACAATCCCTTTGCCCTGTAAACATTTCAAGCCCGCCTCAATTACTTCCCATTTCGAGCTGTCAATCATCAAAGGTACCCGGCTGATATCAGGCTCTGATGCCAGTAAATTCAAAAAAGTCACCATGGCAGTTGGGCCGTCCAGCATGCCTTCGTCCATGTTTACATCGATAACCTGCGCGCCGTTTTCGACCTGCTGCCGGGCCACATCCAGTGCGGCATTATAATCACCGGCTAAAACCAATTTGGCAAACTTTCGGCTGCCGGTAACATTGGTGCGTTCACCAATATTTACAAAATTTGTTTCTGTGGTAAGGGTGAACGGCTCAAGGCCGCTTAATCTAAGGGTGGATACTATTTGCACAATTCGTGTAAATCTTCCGCGAATTACGTCTTTTTCAAGGGAATTCAATCAATGTAAAACATTTGGCGTATCTTTGTAGAACAAATGGGGTTACTATTCCCTGAATTTACGCAAACAGTTATCGTCAGTATCCCCTATCTCAACAACCATTAATGACTACATTTAAAGAACTGGGTTTAGACCCCGAAATTCTGCTTGCCCTTGAAAAACTGGGCTTCGTAACACCCACGCCGGTGCAGGCTCAAGCCATACCCGCCTTACTTGAAGAGAACAGCGACTTGGTGGCCCTGGCCCAAACAGGAACCGGAAAAACGGCAGCATTTGGCCTGCCATTATTGCAAAAAATAGAGCATAGCGGTTTCACAGAAGGATTGATACTGGCCCCTACACGTGAATTGTGCATGCAAATCTCCAGGGATCTGGAGGCTTTCGCGGCTTTCAAGCCCGATGTTAAAATTGTGCCCGTTTATGGTGGCGCAAGCATCCGCGATCAAGTTGCGTTGATGAAGCGTGGCGCCCAGATTGTGGTAGCAACCCCCGGCCGACTGATTGACCTGCTGGAAAGAAAAGCGGTACACCTGGACAAAATCCGTGTGATTGTGCTTGATGAAGCAGACGAAATGCTGAATATGGGTTTCCAGGAAGATATTGACCATATCCTGTCGCATGCTCCCAAAGACCGACAAACCTGCCTGTTCAGTGCTACCATGCCGCCCGAAGTACGCAGTATTTCCAAGCGCTACATGCACCACCCCCGCGAAATTAGCCTGGCAGCCAACACTTCCAATGCCAATATCGAACACCATTATTACGTGGTGCGCGAAAAACACCGCTACGAAGCCGTTAAACGCCTTCTGGACGTAGTTCCCGATGTTTATGGCATCTTGTTCGCGCAGACCCGTAGTTTGTGTCAGGAGCTGGCTGAAAAGCTGATTCACGACGGTTACAATGCCGATTCACTGCATGGTGATTTGAGCCAGGCGCAGCGTGACAAAGTAATGGGCCGATTCCGCAATAAAAATCTGAATGTACTGGTGGCAACCGATGTTGCAGCCCGCGGTATTGACGTGAGCGACATTACCCACGTTATCAATTACAGCATACCCAACGAGCTGGAAGTGTATACCCACCGAAGCGGCAGGACTGCCAGAGCCGGTAAAAAAGGTATTTCTATCAGCATTGTAGGACAGCGCGATGTACAGAAAATTAACCGCCTGGAAAAAATGACCAAGGCACGTTTTACCCAAATGCAGGTTCCTGCAGGGGATGACGTGGTTAGGGCGAAATTCAACCACTTTGTGGACGAACTCGCTGCTGAACAGGCCGACCAATCCAGCATTCACGCTTACCTCAACATCTTCTATGAGAAGATGAAAACCGTTACCCGCGAAGAGCTGATTGAAAAATTGGCGAGTCTGGAACTGCGCAAGTTTATTGAATACTACCAGGGCGCTTCAGACATCAACGATACTGCCACAACCAGAAGAGACCGCTCATCGGGCGATGTTGACGGCGGTAATTATCAGCGCTTTTTCCTTTCCGTTGGTGAATTGGATGGTTTGGACAAAAAATCCATGCTTCGCTGGTTAAACGATTGCGGACTTGGCGATGTTGAATTCGGTAAAATACGCATACAGCGCACCCATACTTTTCTTGAAGCAGGACACGAACATACCGCCCGCGTTATGGAAGTGCTGAATCGTGAAAAACTGAATGACCGTAAGGTTAGGGTTGAGTTGCAGGGTGCTTCTTCGGATGACGGTGGATTCTCCAGACGCAGGGGTTCCGACGGCGGCGGCGGCAGGGGTAGATTCTCTGGCGGTGGCGGTGGCAACAGCGGTGGCGGTGATCGCAATCGCAGCTATGGAAGCAATAGGGGTGGAAATGACCGCTATGCCGACAAAAAGAAGCCAAAGCGCTGGTGAACAATAATGCCCAAAGACTTGTTTACTTTGGGTGAAACATTTTGTAATAGCCGGCGGTAGCCATGGTATAGGGGTAGAAATTGTAAAGCAACTGCTCGATCAGGGCCATAAGGTGACGTGTGTAAGCCGCACGGAACCTGAACTCCAGCACAGTCAACTTCATTTTATTGCCCACGACTTTCTGTCAGGCCAGGAAATACCGGAAATTACCGGTGCGGTAGATGGTGTGGCGTATTGCCCCGGAAGCATCAACCTCAAGATGTTTCGCAGCCTGAAGCCTGAAGAATTTCTGCAGGACTACGAGATCAATGTTATGGGGGCCATCAGGCTGCTGCAACGCCTACAGGCAGGGCTGAAGCAGGCACCTACGGCATCTGTTGTGTTTTTTAGCACCGTTGCTGTGCAGCAAGGAATGTCTTTTCACAGCAGCATTGCTGCCGCTAAAGGAGCTGTAGAGGGGTTGACCCGCAGTTTGGCGGCAGAGTGGGCACCGGCCATACGGGTAAACGCCATTGCACCGAGTTTGGTAGAAACGCCATTGTCGGCCAGGCTATTATCCAGCCCTGAAAAAGCAGAAGCATCGGCAAAAAGGCATCCGCTTGCCCGCATTGGAAAGCCAGAAGACATCGCCTCCATGGCGGTTTTCCTGCTTAACGAAAACAGCACGTGGATTACCGGTCAGGTGATAGGGATTGATGGCGGAATGTCTGCCATTAAATAACCCATTTATCAACGGAAAGAAAGTGAATCTGCATCGCAGCAGCACAGGCGTTTACCAAACACAGCAATACCTTTAACTTTTTGACAATCCAAATGGTCTTTCGGTTTTATGAATGTAACTTCGCCCCATGAAACTTACCATCTGGGGAGCAGCAAAACAAGTAACAGGCAGTAAACATTTGCTTGAACTCCCGGGTGGCACCCGAGTATTGATTGATTGCGGGCTGGATTACGAAAAACGGAATGAGTTTGATGAGCGTAATGCCCATTTTTCTTTCGATCCCAAGACCATCGATTTATTGATTCTCACCCATGCCCACATTGACCACAGCGGCAATGTTCCCAACCTTATCCGGCAGGGCTTTGAGGGCACTATTTTATGTACACCACCAACCCTGGAACTCAGCGATTACCTGTTGCAGGATAGCCTGAACATTCAGCGAATGGAAATACAGGCCAAGCAAAGGGCCACGCAGCGCAAAAATGGCAAAAAGTCAAGGAACAACGGCAACGAGCCGAAACCCTTGTATGCACGCCGTCACATTGCCGATATGATGAATATGGCGGTACTGCTGGAGTGCGGACATAAATATACCTTCAACGAAGAGCTTTCTATAGAATTTGCGCAGGCTGGCCATATTTTGGGGGCTGTGAGTGCCATGCTGCACGTGCAAACCCCTGAAGGTGAAAAAACCATTGGTTTTACCGGCGATTTGGGCAACTATAACAGCAAACTGGTACCCGATCCAAAACCCCTGCGCTATCCAGATTACCTGGTAACCGAAAGCACCTATGGAGGCAGAAACCACGTTGTTTCGCCGCACCGCGCCGAAGAAGAATTGCTGAAATACGTTGAGCAAACCTGCGTGGAAAAAGGAGGCAAACTGGTGATTCCTGCATTTAGTGTGGGCAGAACACAGGCCATCATTTTCACCTTGAACCAGTTGTTTAGGAGTGGCCGTTTGCCGCATGTAAAGATTTTTACAGACAGCCCGCTGGCCATAAAGAGCACGTCTGTTTATGAGCACAACATAGACCATTTGAACGAGGAGGCTGCTGCGTTTCAAAAACAACACGGTGGATTGTTTGATTTTCCATTGCTGCATGTGGTGGAAGATGAGCGCGAAAGCGATTTGCTAAGCGTGCTTCCTGAGCCCTGTGTCATTATTTCCGCTGCCGGAATGGTAGAGGGTGGCAGGATTCAAATGCACGTGCGCAACAACATTGGCGATCCTAAAAACACGGTACTCATAGCCGGATTTTGTGCAGAAGGCACGCTTGGGCACCGCTTGCTTCAAGGGCAGGATTTTGTTGAAATAAATTTCAAAAAGCGTCCGGTAAGGGCAGATATTTTCAGAACGGATGCCTTTAGTGCGCACCCCGACCATGCGGGCTTGCTCAAATACCTGAGGGCTACGGCGGGGGCCAACACCAAAGAAATATTCCTGGTTCATGGCGATGCCATTCAAATGGAAAAACTGGCTGATGACATCGAATTCTGTAAAGCCACCATACCCGCCAAAGGCCAAACCTTTGACCTGTAAGCCGTAATTCGGTTTTCTCCAATCCCGGGATTCCCGCCCAGCGCAATTTTTGCGGTTTAGCAAAGCATGGTTTAACCATAAAATTAATGCATGCAATGATTGTGGTTTCAACAAAACGGGTAAACTGAATGTTAACTTTGCAAGAATGTCTAAATTTAAACTGCACGCACCATTTCATCCAACAGGCGATCAACCGGAAGCCATTCGGCAACTGGTGGAAGGCATAGGATTGGGTTCGCATGCACAGACATTGCTGGGCGTTACCGGTTCGGGAAAAACATTTACCGTAGCCAATGTTATCGAAAAAACCCAGAGACCCACGCTGGTGTTGAGCCATAACAAAACGCTGGTGGCTCAGTTATATGGAGAATTCAAGCAATTTTTTCCGGAAAATGCGGTTGAGTATTTTGTTAGTTATTACGATTATTACCAGCCCGAAGCCTACATCCCCAGCAGGAATACCTACATAGAAAAGGACCTCAACATCAATGATGAGATTGAGAAAATGAGGCTGAAAACCGTGAGCAGCCTGCTCTCCGGACGAAGGGATATTGTTGTTGTGGCCAGTGTAAGTTGTATTTATGGCGCGGGCAATCCTTCCGATTACGAAAAAACCATCATTCGCCTGCACAAAGGGCAGGTGATTGCAAGAAATACTGTTTTGCTGAGGCTGGTGGAAAGCCTTTACAGCAGAACCACGGCAGAGTTTAAGCGGGGAACATTCAGGGTTAAAGGCGATACGGTGGATGTGCATCTGGCATACAATGATTTTGCTTACCGCATCCTGTTCTTTGGGAATGAAATAGAGGATTTATATAGCTTTGATCCCCAGACTGGCAATAAGATTGAGAACCTGGTTGATATTGTTATTTATCCGGCCCAGATCTATGTGTCGCCAAGGGACAGGTTGCAGGGCATAATTTACCAGATCCAGGATGATTTGGTGGAGCAACTTGAGTTTTTCAAGCAACAGCAGCAGTTTTTAGAGGCCAAGCGTCTGGAAGAGCGTGTCAATTTTGATTTGGAAATGATCCGTGAGCTTGGCTACTGCAGCGGAATTGAGAATTACAGCCGCTATTTCGACCGACGCCAACCCGGAGACAGGCCTTTCTGTTTGCTGGATTATTTCCCCAAAGACTTTTTGCTGGTGGTGGACGAAAGCCATGTAACACTGCCCCAGTTAAGGGCCATGTATGCCGGCGACCGGGCAAGAAAAATAAACCTGGTGCAATACGGGTTCCGCTTGCCTGCTGCCATGGATAACCGTCCGTTGCAGTTCGAGGAATTTCAGCAAATTGTTAACCAGGCCATCTATGTGAGCGCTACCCCATCGGAATATGAGGTGAGGGAAAGCGAAGGTGTGGTGGTGGAGCAGCTTATTCGTCCTACAGGATTGCTGGATCCTGTTATTGAGGTGAGGCCTTGTGGCAACCAGGTGGATGATTTGATAGAAGAAATTGATGAGCGCGTAAAAATGGGCGACCGCGTGCTTGTTACCACGCTTACCAAGCGCATGGCAGAGGAGCTCACCAAATACCTGCAGCGGCTGGGGGTGAAGGTTGCCTATATCCACAGTGAAGTGAAAACCCTGGACCGGGTGGAAATCCTCCGTAACCTGCGTTTGGGCAGCATTGATATCCTGATAGGCGTAAACCTCCTAAGGGAAGGCTTAGACTTGCCGGAAGTGAGCCTGGTGGCCATTTTGGACGCCGATAAGGAAGGCTTTTTGCGCAGCGAAACCAGTTTGGTGCAAACCATTGGCCGTGCGGCCAGAAATGACCGTGGCAAAGTAATTATGTATGCCGACAGGATTACCGCAAGCATGCGCAAAACAATTGATGAAACTGACCGGAGAAGGGAAAAGCAGATGGCTTACAATGCCGAACACGGTATTGTTCCTGCCACGGTGCGCAAGAGCAGGGAAGAGATTATGAAGCAAACGGCCGTTGCCGATGCCAAGAAAGGGGATTTTGCCGAAGCTTACGAAGCCCCGGAACCACTGGGATTTGCCGCCGATCCGGTGGTGCAATACATGGATAAAAATGCCTTGGACAAGGCCATTGCGCGCACGGAAAAAGACATGCTGCGGGCCGCCAAGGAGATGGATTATATGGATGCTGCCCGTTTGCGGGACGAGCTTGAGGTTTTGAAAAACAAGCGGGATACGTTGTAGGGGTATTGTGGCCACGAAGGCGGCCTGCGACCCTGAAGGGGT
>CANKVN010000096.1 GCA_947487055.1 Flavobacteriales bacterium | reverse complement strand
CCTACGACATACGCGAGGTGATTGAAAATACCGTGGATGAGGGAAGTTTCTTTGAAATACACAAACATTTTGCCGAAAATATCCTGGTGGGATTTGCCCGCCTTGCCGGCAGAAGCATAGGCATTGTAGCCAACCAACCTGCCCATTTGGCCGGAGTTTTGGATGTGCACAGCAGCCAAAAAGGTGCCCGTTTTGTTCGCTTTTGCGATGCTTTCAATATCCCCCTGTTGGTGTTGGAGGATGTGCCCGGATTTTTGCCCGGAACCGACCAGGAGTGGAATGCCATCATCACCAATGGTGCCAAATTGCTTTACGCCTTTAGCGAAGCCACAGTTCCCCGCATTACCGTTATCACCCGCAAAGCCTATGGTGGTGCGTATGATGTGATGAACAGCAAACACATTGGTGCCGACATGAATTTTGCCTGGCCTTCGGCAGAGATAGCCGTGATGGGCGCCAAGGGTGCAGCAGAAATCATTTTCAAAAAGGATATTGATGCCGCTGCCGATTCACAGCAAGCCTGGAAAGAAAAAGAAGCAGAATACGCAGGATTGTTTGCCAACCCTTACCGCGCTGCTGAGCGTGGGTTTGTGGACGAAGTAATATTCCCTGAAGAAACCCGCGAAAAGCTCATCATGGCGTTTGATATGCTGGAAAACAAAGTGAAAAACCTGCCCCGCAAAAAACACGGCAATATTCCTTTGTAATGAGTATCAGGAGCCTTTGCATTGTAACCGCTTTTTTAAGTGTACACATTCTGTCCGCACAGACAGAAATTTACCGGGCCGAAGTTGGTAATGTTGCCTTTTCCAAAGAAAAAACCTTTGTCAGCGTTGGTTATGGCCTGATGAATGCGAATTTTATACTAGCAAATACCCTGGAGAAATCTTTGTTGAATGGATGGGATGAAGTGAATTTTTCCAAAGTGCCAAACTGGTATATAAAAGGAGAATATGCGCTCTCCAACCACGTGGGAGTAGGTGTGAATGTGGCTACCGGCGGACTCATCGCCCATGTGTTTGTGGATAGCCTCAACAACCAGAGTGTGCGCATAGCCGGAGACCTTACCTACCGCACCTGGAGCGCACTGGCCAGATTCAATTACCATGCTTTATCCAATGAAAAATGGGATATATACCTGGGGGCAGGACTTGGCTTGCGCATGAATACGGTTGCCGTTTCTTCCAATGATCCACTCACAGACCGCTGGAATTTTCCGGTAAACCTGGGTTTTGTGGAAAAACGCATCCCCAATAAGTTGTCCGTGCCAACCATTGGCGCCGATTTCACCCTGGGATTTGCCTACCATTTCAGTCCGGCCATAGCCGCTTATACAGAAATGGGGATGGCCAAGAGCGCTATGCAAGCAGGTATCCGGGCAAAGTTCTGAGGATGAAAGTTTAACATTTTGCTAGATTTTTGGTTAAAAACCACGTGTTTTTAACAAAAAACAGGCATTTTTTAGCCTAATTCGGGATTTTTATGTGTTTTTTGGTGTTACTTTGCCCCCCACATTAAATAGTCATTATGGATTTAAAAGAAATACAGGCGTTGATTAAATTTGTATCAACCAATGCAGTAGATGAAGTAGAAATCAACCGCAAAGATTTTAAACTGGTGATTAAAAAGAACGCTGTGCAAGTGGTTGCTGCAGCTTCACCGGCTCCCATGGCCATGCCTCAGCCTATGGTTGTGCAAACAACCCAGCCTGCTGCAACATCACAAGCCGCACCTTCAGCTCCTGAAGCTTCTCCAAAAGCCGATAACCTGATCACCATTAAATCCCCCATGGTGGGAACATTCTACCGCTCTGCAAACCCCGAAACCCCTTCATTTGTGAATGTGGGCGACGAGGTGAAAGCCGGAAAAGTAGTTTGCATCATCGAAGCCATGAAGCTTTTCAACGAAATTGAAAGCGAAGTGAGCGGACGTATCGTGAAGGTATTGGTAGAAAACGCTACACCTGTAGAATACGATCAGCCATTATTCTTGGTTGAGCCTGCATAATTCTCTGTAAACACAGACCTTATGTTCAAAAAAATCTTAATTGCCAACCGTGGCGAAATAGCCTTGCGTATTATCCGCACCTGCCGTGAAATGGGAATCAAAACGGTTGCCGTTTATTCCACAGCAGATAAAGAAAGTTTGCACGTTCGTTTTGCCGATGAAGCCGTTTGTATTGGCCCTCCTGCCAGCAAAGACAGCTACTTAAACATGCCCCGTATTTTGGCCGCAGCAGAAGTTACCAATGCCGATGCCATTCACCCCGGTTACGGATTTCTGAGCGAAAACTCAAAATTCAGCGCATTGTGCCGCGATCACGGAATCAAGTTTATTGGTGCCACCCCGGAGCAAATCGACTACATGGGAGACAAGTCCAATGCCAAGGATACCATGAAAAAAGCCGGAGTGCCTACCATTCCCGGTAGCGATGGCTTGCTCGATACGGTGGAACAAGGCAAGAAAATTGCCAAGAAAATCGGTTTTCCGGTTATCATCAAAGCCACAGCAGGTGGCGGTGGCCGCGGTATGCGCATTATTTGGCAGGAAGATGAAATGGAGAATGCCTGGAACAGCGCAAAGCAAGAGGCAGGTGCAGCCTTCGGAAACGATGGCCTGTACATGGAAAAATACATTGAAGAACCCCGCCACATCGAAATACAGATTGCCGGCGACCAATATGGAAAGGTTTGTCACCTTAGCGAGCGCGATTGTTCCATACAGCGCCGCCACCAAAAACTGATAGAAGAAACCCCAAGTCCGTTTATGACCCCCGAACTGCGCCAGAAAATGGGCACAGCAGCCAAGGCAGCCGGAGAAATCATCAAGTATGAAGGCGTGGGCACCGTAGAGTTTTTGGTAGACAAGCACCGCAATTTCTATTTTATGGAAATGAATACCCGTATTCAGGTGGAGCATCCCGTTACCGAAGAAGTTATCAATTACGATTTGGTAAAAGAGCAGATTCTGATTGCAGCCGGTGTGCCCATTAGCGGAAAAGACTATGAACCCACCAAGTGCGCCATAGAGTGCAGGGTAAATGCGGAAGATATTTACAACAATTTCCGTCCATGCCCGGGCACTATCACCTCCATGCACAAGCCCGGAGGCCATGGCACAAGGGTAGATTCGCACATTTATGCTGGCTATACCATTCCTCCTTTCTACGACAGCATGATTGCCAAGCTGATTGTGTCTGCACAAACCAGGGAAGAGGCCATCGTGAAGATGGAGCGCGCCTTGAGCGAGTTTGTGATTGAAGGAATAAAAACCACCATTCCGCTGCACCAGCAGATCATGCAAAACGAAGACTTCCGCAAGGGCAATTTCACCACTGCGTTTATGAACTCGTTCGAGATTAAGTAAAAAGAAAAATAACTATTAAAAAAAGCCTGGATTTCCAGGCTTTTTTCATTTAATGGATAATGATACCATCAGCCCTGAAATGCACATCCACCTTCGGCGCCGTGATTTTTGCGGCTTCTTCCTTGCTTAGTCCTTCGCGTTGCTGCTCAATACTCTGGGTGTCGCGGTAAAAACGCCCGGATGCCACGCTTTGCTTGCCTGCACAATCTTTGGCAATATTGAATTTGTTGCCAAACTCCACATATTGCTCCACGGCTCCGCTCTTAATCATATACCAGCAGCCTTCTCCCTGGCACACCTGGCTTATCTGGCCGGAGATAACCGCTGCTTCCGCATTGTTTTGCATGTATTGCGCAAATGCCTTATCTGCGGGCTGCGCCTTGGTGGTATCTACCGCTTCGCCATACTTCACAAGGGTATTGTTGCCCTGTCCGCAGCCAAATTGGCCAATTACCGCGATGGCAATGATGGATAAAAGTGTTTTTTTCATGCTGCAAAGGAAACCCACCCGACTCAATTCTTCAAACCATGAATCGTTTTACCCATCAAATAGGCGTTGGCACCCGTAACCATGGGGTAGATGCGTTTCATTACAGCAGCGTCTTCCGGTTTCTGCGCCATTATTTGTTGCTGGCCAAACCTGTTCTGGTACATTGCCGCCTTGCCGTTGTATATGCCTGTCCATACATCGGAGTATATACCCACAAAGGGCCTCTCGTGGGTTAATAAATTGATTCCCCCTGTTTGTTCGCTAATTTCAATGTTCATCAGCCACATCAGGGTTGGCAACAAATCGGTTTGCGATGCCAGTCCACGAATATGCTTGCCTGAGAGGCTGCTGCCGGGTGCGAAAATGTAGGCCGGAACATGGTGCAGGTTCATGGGGATGGCCGCCGTTTCATGTTGCACATTCATGCCGTGGTCGGATACCAAAATAAAAACCGTATTGCCATACCAGGGCTGTTTTGCGGCTTCTTCGAAAAACTGTTTCAGGCTCCAGTCGGAATAGGTGGCCATGTTTTGCAATGCCGTTTTTTCCGGATTGGGTTTGGGTGCATCGGCCGGAATTTCGAACGGTTCGTGGTTGCTGATGCTGTTCTGAACCAATAAAAACGGAGCTTGCTGCTTTTGGGTTGATTCCAGCACATATTGGTAAAGCCGGTGATCGCAAACGCCCCATGAGTTGCCCCCCTGAAGGCGCTGTGGAATATTGGCTATGTCTTTTACCGATTGAAAATAATGCCGCCAAAGGAAAGGACCCATGTTGTCGAATCGCCTGCGGTGCGGAATGAAATAGGTGTTGGTGTAACCTTGCTCGCGCAAATGTCCCGGAATTCCCTTTATAGGAGCATATTCAGCACTTCGGAGCATGTGTGTGCCGGATGTGCCGGGTAAGCCCGTTAGGATGGAGAAAATGCCATTATGGGTGTGTTCCCCGCACGACATCATGGAGTCAAATACCAGTGAACGGGTTTCCATGCTGTTGAGAAAGGGTGTTGTCTGAGGCGATACGCTGCATTTGGGCATTCCCTCCATGATAATCAACACCACATTCCTGCCGGCCAATATGCCTTTATCCAATATCGGTTTATTGCGATGAAGTGAATGCTGTGAAAGGTAATGGCTGTATTGTTTCCAGGAATCCTCGCTGGGTTCCGGTGTTTTGTAACCGTAAAACGGAGCCACCAAAAGGTTGTATATGGGATTGCAGGCCGTTTCATTGAAAAAATGTACCTTGTGGTGCTGCTGGTCTTGTGGTTGCAGGGGCTTCAAGCCAAAACTTCCCCGAATTCCAATAACGCAGAAAAGTCCAAGTACCGCACGCTGTTTATTCAACCGGTGTTGTGGAGCGCTTTCAAACCTTTTCCGTATAAGGCGTACCACCACATACAACAACACCATGGTACTGAGCCACAATGCCAAATAACCAAGCATGTAAGGGGTTTTGAAAACCATGGTACCGGCCTCTAGCGGAGATTGGCCATAATCCAGGGCAGAATGGGAGAGGTGATGGCTGAAGTGCTTGTACCATGCGATGTCGGTAAAGCCAATGCCAGCCATTATCCACAAAGGGATTAACGTTAACGCATGCACGATTTTCTTTAGGACAATGGATTGTGGCAGCAGTTCCAGGATTAGTAATAGCGTAATCCAGCCGCAGGTAACAATACCATCAAAACGCAATCCCAGAAACAATGTTTGCCACTGTGGCGTGCGAATCAATTCGTGGTTGTTGGTATAAAAAAACAACAGCCTTAACAGCGTAAACAGCACCATAGCTATTCCACCCAGTGCCAAATAATATCGCCACGACCGCATTATGGCGAAATTAAGTTAAAGTTTCCTAAATATTTACTCAGCGGGTGAGATGCCCCATCCCGGGGAAATACGGATACAGCAGGTAAGGATTTCTCCGGTGTTCGAAAGCGTACAAATCATTCTTCCAGCTTTCCCTGATCCATTGTATGCTTTTGCCGCTTAAAAGTGCCTCGCGCAGTTCGTTGCTGCCAGACAACTTATCAAAGAATGGGGTGAAAAATTTATTCCTGTCCGGGCAAACCTTCAACAGCATTTCAAACCACTCTATATACAATTGCCGGCTTCCGGAGATGTAGTTTCGGGCAAAATCGGTGAGCAAAATACCCTTGCATGTGTCATTTAAGTAAGGTGGGTTAACCGCTTTTCCTGCAATGTTTTTGGGTACAAAAATATAATGTCCTTCTGCGAGCCATGGCGCACCAAAACACTCGAATGGTTTGTCTGTTCCGCGGCCCATGCTCATGATGCTTCCTTCCATCAAACCAAGTGTGGGATAAAGCAAAATGGATTCGTGGGTTGGCAAATTGGGCGATGGTGGCACCGGCAGTGTATAAGTGGTGTTGTGATCCCAGTTTAGCATGGGAATAACCACAAGTTTGCAGGTATCGTGGGTGCGCAACCAGCGCTCGCCATTGATCATTCTGGCAAGTTCTCCCAGGGTCATGCCATGCACCAGCGGAATGGGATGAATGCCCACCATGCTCTCAAATCCGGGTTTCAAAACAGGTCCATCCATATAATGCCCGTTGGGATTTGGCCTGTCCAGTACAATCAGGGTTTTTCCATTTTCAGCGCAGGCCTGCATCACATAGTGCAAGGTGGTGAGGTAGGTGTAAAACCGCACACCCACATCCTGAATATCAAACAAAACCACATCCACATTTTTAAGGTCTTTGCGGGTGGGTTTAACATTTTTACCATACAATGAAATAATGGGCAATCCCGTTTTGGCATCGGTGGCATTGTTCACCTTTTCGCCATTAGCAGCCTGCCCGCGGAAACCATGTTCGGGGGCAAATACCTTTTTCAACTTCACCTTTGCTGCTAGTAGGGTGTCAACCAGGTGCTTGTCTTGCACAATAGAGGTTTGGTTGGCAACAACAGCAACCCTTTTTTTCTTGAGCAGCGACAAATACAAATCGGTTCGCGCAGCACCAGTAATGATATTTTGTGCGGTTGAATTATAAATAGCACCCATCAGCAGGGCCATCAGGATAATGGTTCTGCGCAATCCAAACCAAAGTTGTACTTTTGAAGCACAGATGAATTGGCCCCTTTTGCTGGCGCGTAAGCTATCCTTTTCCGGACAAAAAGTATTTTCACATACCATTGTCCGCCTTGCTATTGTGGCTGTTGGGCTTAGTTCGGCTGTAATGATTATTGCATTATCCACGGTATCCGGGTTTCAAAACGGTATCAAAAATAAGGTTATTGGAATGAATGGCCACATGGTGATTGACGATATTGCCAACACAGAGGGCTCAGAACCACTTCCAATGGAATCCAAGCGGCTTGCTTTCACCAGGGATATTGTGTCTGTTTCCGGGGTTAAATCGGTGGCGGTGTGTGCGATAAGGCCTTGTATTGTGAAGGGAGAGTCCGAAATAGATGGCATGGTTGCCAAAGGAATTTCTTCCAATTATGATTTTACATTTTTA
>CANKVN010000095.1 GCA_947487055.1 Flavobacteriales bacterium | reverse complement strand
CACGTAAAATGCCGCATTATTCCATTCGAGGTATGCTTTATTTTTTTCAATAACGCAAGATTGCTGGTTTTGAAATTCATCGCCCCTGTCGGCAATCATGATTTCGTCTATCCCATTTTCGTTGTAAATGCCATTGCAATTCACGTCCTTCACCCCGAGCACAAAACTATCGCTACCAGACTTCCAGGTTCCGTAAATCAGGTTCAGCCGCCGGATCCTGAATGCGTTTTCTGTTCCTGAAAAACGCCTGCTGCCTTGCAGCAAATACATGGCTTTATCGTTCATTGACGAAAACTGTGGAAAGCTGGAAACCGGAAAGTGTTCGAGTGCCACCTTAAAGCCATTTGGTTTATCATCCAAAGACAAAATTAGGCTTTGATGGGGTTTAATGGTATCGGGCGATCCGTCATCCGTAAGGTCCAGGTTGTGGTTTCGGTCTGTCCAGATAACCGTATTAAATGCGGTCCAGCCAGGATTTTCAATCAGCAAAAGGGTATGGTTGCCTGAAAAAGCATCCTTTTTTTCTCCGCTAAAAATCCAGGTAAATCCTTTTCTGTAGTTTTTGCTCATGGCAGGTGCTTTCACCTTTCGCCACAATACAGCATCTTCTGCCTTTGCGGAAGCAAAATCCAGCGGATTTGCAACGGTATCACCCCTAAATTCAAACACATTGGTTACCATCATGGTTTTGGAAAACTCCGCATCGGTGCCACGTTGGTTTAAGGGCAATTTTATGGCTTGTCCCCAGGCTGTAAGAGCAAACAGCAGGCAAAACAGCGTGAGTCCTTGTCTTTTAATCATCATTGCTTGCGCCTAAAAATTGCAACAAGAAATACAGTAAATTAACCAATGCGCCTGCTGCTGCTGCAACGTAGGTCATGGCAGCCCATTTCAAACTATCCTGCGCAGCATCAAACTCATTACCACCAACAATGGCATTGCGCTGCATCCATTGCAAAGCGCGTTTGCTTGCATCAAACTCAACCGGCAGGGTAATGAGTGCAAACAACGTAATAACCGCATAGCAAGCCAGAATGATACCCAGAATGAGCTGGCTACTTCCCCCAAAACCAAAACCGATGAATGCTGCACCAAATATGACCACATTTAAAACGGTTGCGCTTACCTGCTGCAAAGGAACCAGTTTACTTCTCAGCTCAAGCATTTTATAGGCTGTAGCATGCTGAACGGCATGACCGCACTCGTGCGCGGCCACTGCTGCTGCTGCGGCATTTTCACCATAATACACTTCCTTGCTAAGGTTTACGGTTTTGTTGGCTGGATTGTAATGGTCTGTTAGTTCGCCGTCTACCTGCAAAATTTGCACCTGCGATAATCCATGGTGGGCCAGCATTTTTTCTGCCACTTCCCTGCCTGTAAGTCGGTTGGCAAGGTGCATTTGTTTGTATTGTGCAAATTTTGAACGAAGCTTAAATTGAACGGCCATGCTGATGATCATCATCAAAATGGTCAATAAAATATAGCCAGACATGGGTGAATTGTTTATTTACAAAACTTAACGAACATCACGATAATGGCCATTAGAAACATGAGAATGCTGATACGGTTTATACCGTGCATCATGCGTAAATAAGACGTTTGGGGGCCATCTTGCCTTCTAAACGTAATATAGGAAATCAATTTTTTTAATATCATACCACTTCTGTATTTTCAGTTTCCTTTTTGCTTATTTTTCTAACAGGCTCCATTAAATCTACCGGCTGATCGGCAAATTCATTCAACAAAGCCAAATCCAGCACCTGAAGCATGTTGGACACATAGTGAAACTTCATGTCTTTCAGGTAAGTAGCGTTAATTTCATCGACATCCTTACGGTTGGCTTCACACATAACCACCTCGGTGATACCGGCGCGTTTGGCAGCCAGTATTTTTTCCTTAATTCCGCCTACCGGCAACACTTTTCCGCGCAGGGTTATTTCACCGGTCATAGCCAGATGGCTTTTCACCTTGCGCTGGGTAAACAAAGAGGCAAGGGAAGTAAGTATGGTAACACCTGCGGAAGGCCCGTCTTTGGGAATGGATCCTGCCGGAAAATGCACATGCACATCCCAACAATCAAAAATGCGGTTATCAATTTCCAGGTAAGAAGCATGGGCTTTCAGGAATGACCTTGCAATGGTGACGCTTTCTTTCATTACATCTCCCAGTTGCCCTGTGATGGTCAATCCACCTTTTCCCAGCATAAGGCTGCTCTCCACAAACAAAACCGAACCGCCCATCGGGCTCCAGGCCAACCCTGTAACCACCCCGGGGATATTGTTATTTTCGTAAGTTTCGGGTTCCATTTTTTCTGCGCCCAGTATGCGTTGCACTTCCTCCACGCCCATATTTTTGGTATAGGCCTCTCCCATTGCCAAACACTTTGCAGCAGATCTCGCCAAAGCGGCTATTTTCTTATCCAAACCACGGACTCCACTTTCACGGGTGTATTGTTCCACCACCAGTTCCAGGGCTTTATCGCTCACTTTAAAAGCTGTTGCCTTTAAACCATGCGCTTTGCGTTGTTTGGGAATCAGGTATTTTTTGGAGATTTCTATTTTTTCTTCCAAGCTGTACCCGCTTATTTCTATAATTTCCATTCGGTCCAGCAGTGCCGGCTGTATGGTATCCAGGCTATTTGCCGTGGCGATAAACAACACCTTACTCAGGTCATAATCCAATTCCAGGTAATTGTCGTAAAAGGTGCTGTTTTGTTCCGGATCCAACACTTCCAGCATAGCGCTACCCGGGTCGCCCCGAAAATCCCGGCCCATTTTATCTATTTCATCCAGCACAAATACCGGATTGCTTGTTCCTACTTTTTTAAGGTTCTGGATAATCCGGCCGGGCATGGCGCCAATATAGGTTTTGCGGTGACCGCGTATCTCGCTTTCATCGTGCAATCCACCCAAACTCATCCGCACATACTTCCTGCCAAGTGCACGGGCAACACTCTTACCCAGGCTAGTTTTACCCACACCCGGAGGACCATACAGGCAAATAATCGGGCTTTTCATGTCGCCTTTCAACTTTAGCACAGCCAAATATTCCAATATGCGCTTTTTAACCTTTTCCAGTCCAAAATGATCTTCTTCCAGCACTTTTTCGGCAAACTGCAGGTCAAAATTATCGGTGGTATAGGTATCCCAGGGCAATTCGAGCATGAGTTGAACATAATTCAACCCTACGCTGTAATCCGGGGAAGCCGGATTTACGCGAAGCAGGCGATCAAGTTCCTTGTTGAATTGCTGATGCACCGCTGCCGGCCACAACTTGCTGTTTCCCTTATCCCTTAGGTTTTGTATTTCTTTATCCGGCGACTCGCTCCCAAGTTCCTCCTGAATGGCCCTAATTTGCTGATTCAGAAAATACTCACGCTGCTGCTTGTCTATATCGGTTCTTACCCTGTTCTGGATTTCATCCTTCAACTCCAGAATCTGCAATTCCTTGGTCAGTAATTCCAGCACTTTCACCGCCCGGTCGCTCGGGTTCAGGTTGGATAACACGCCCTGTTTTTCCGCAACCCCAATATTGAGGTTTGAAGCTACAAAATGAACCAAAAAGCTGGCACTGTCAATGTTTCGTATGGCTATGTTGGCTTCTGACGGGATATTGGGAGCCAGGTTGATGATTTTCTCGGAAATATCGCGGATGCTCTGGGTAATGGCCTGAAACTCTCCATTTTCGGTCACAGGCAAATCCACCAGATTGCTGATTTTGGCCTTGAAGTATGGCTCTTTTTGCGTGTACTCATCGATATGAATCCGCTTTCTGCCCTGAATAATCACCGTTGTGGTGCCATCCGGCATGCGCATGGTACGGATAATATGGGCCAAAGTGCCCACTTCATAAAGGTCTTCCTGAGCCGGGTCTTCCACTTCAGGATTGCGCTGGGCAACCACTGCAATGATTTTATCCTTTTTTGCAGCTTCCCTCACAAGCTTTATCGACATATCCCTGCCAAGGGTAATGGGAAAAATCACGCCCGGAAACAATACCGTGTTGCGAATAGTGAGGACCGGCACTTCTTCCGGATTTTCCATTTTACCATAATCTTCCTCATCTTGCTTGGAAAACAAGGGCATGAACTCGGGATTGTCTTCTACTCCGTCAAATTCAGGGTTAAAACCAAAATACATTTCGTTTGAATCAAACATGTCTTTTTACCTATTCAAGGTATGTGCCAATTATCCAATAGAACGAAAAACAAAGCTTTGAATTTTATTTAGGCTAAAATGTTCGCCCATTCTTGCAATTTTAACGACCAAATTTCATGTTTACATGACAAATTGACAATTTACATGACAAAACTTTGTATGGATAAAATCCATGAAAAAGTTGCAATTTCAATTAGATTGACGAATTTTGCACAAAACAAATCAAATTAATTGTATGAAACTGAAACATGTATTATTTGCCATGGCACTTCCAGTGTTGGCATTTTTAACATCTTGCGGCAGCGAAGGCGGCGAAGATGCAAAACCAAAGCCTACCTTGTCTTTCCAGACCGGTACAGGATTCACTTTCGCTGACGGACAAGCCGGTGTAGATGATGTATTGAAAATTGGTGTTATCGCCAAAAGCAATGATTCCAAGCTTAGTAAAGTAACCATTTCTCTGAGCACCAATGGTGGCACTTCAGGTGTTATTTTCGATACCACCATCAATGCCAACAGCACTGCTTTCAACTACAACTACACTGTAGAGGGTGGCGTAGCCGATGTGCTTAAACTTACTGTTTCTGCAAAAGACAACAACGGTACATCAACCGAACAAGTCCTGAGCATTGAAATCACCCCTCCAACTGTAGCCATTGGTTTGCAGCAAAACCAGTTTGTATATAACTTGCAGAGCCCTGCAGGCTATAACGGTTCTTATGATTTAACCACTTCTTCTCCCAAGTTCACTGCAGACAAACCTGCTGAAAAAGACATCGTTGACCAAACTCCAACCTCCGCTTTGTTCAACAAAACATGGGGTACTGCCAATGGCAGCAAATTTGTGAAAGTAACTGCAAACGACTACAACCTCAGCACCAGTAGCACTTACATCTACAACCTGTGGAAGAACAATTCTGCTACTGCCACCGCAACCCTTTCAAACATTGCTTTGGGTGATGTGATATTGGTAAAATCAGGCCAGAGTGTTCCTTTTGGACTTTACATCATTAAAGTTACCGAAGTAAAAGAAACAGCCGGCGACAACCTGGATTACATCAAGTTCGAATACAAAGGCGATATCTAATTCGTCCGTAAAATATTTTTTGAAACCCCGGCTATTTTTAGTCGGGGTTTTTTGTTGACAAAAGACGGAATAATTTTGTTTCTTTTGCATATTGTGAAACGAATAGGTATTTATACTTCAGGAGGTGATTCACCGGGCATGAATGCATGTATCCGGGCCGCAGTTCGCACTGCTTTGGCATTCGATATTGAGCCCTACGGCATCAGGCGGGGTTATGAAGGCATGATTGAAGACGATATTCAACCGCTCAATGCAGCCAGTGTTTCCAACATCATCCAATATGGCGGCACGGTATTAAAAACGGCCCGAAGCAAGGAATTCATGAAGGCAGAAGGCAGGGCAAAAGCCGCTGAAAACCTAAAAAAGCATGGCATTGAAGGTTTGGTATGTATCGGCGGAAACGGATCATACACCGGTGCCCTTTACCTGCAGCAAGAGTATGGCATTCCGGCCATTGGATGTCCCGGCACGATTGATAATGACCTTGCAGGAACCGATTTCACCATAGGTTTTGATACAGCTGTTAATACGGCCATGGATGCCATTGACCGTGTTCGCGATACGGCAGAGAGCCACGGCAGGGTATTTTTCATAGAAGTAATGGGCCGCGATTCAGGATACATAGGCCTGTATGCCGGATTGGCCGGCGGTGCTGAAGGTATCCTTATCCCGGAAAAAGGCAACCAGTTTGAAGTCCTGATTAAGCACTACGAACAAAAAAGCCGTAAAAAGGAATTCTCCATATATGTTGTTGCCGAGGGCGACGACGAAGGCAAGGCAGTGGATTTGTCGAAGCGTTTTCTGGAGCATTACCCCGAAAGTGACACACGCGTTGTGGTACTTGGCCATATTCAACGGGGTGGCAAACCAACAGCCAGCGATCGCATACTGGCCAGCAGGCTTGGTGCGCATGCCGTGAAAGGATTGATGGATGGCCTCAGCAATTGCGCCGTAGGCGTGGTGAAAGACGAAATCCTGTATACCCCTTTTGCAGAAGCCATCAAGGGCAAAAAAGAACTCAACGACAACCTGTGGGTTTTAAATGAAATGATTTGCCGTTAATATGCTGCTGAGTCTCAAGGTACAAAACTTTGCCCTAATCAGGTCG
Organism: Flavobacteriales bacterium; assembly: GCA_947487055.1. Taxonomy (GTDB): domain Bacteria; phylum Bacteroidota; class Bacteroidia; order NS11-12g; family UBA955; genus RGEC01. Next base: position 1,082 of record CANKVN010000095.1, on the reverse strand, counting down.
CTATCCTTTTCGCCCAAACAAGGACTTAATGTGATAACAGGTGAAACCGGAGCAGGCAAAAGTATACTGCTTGGGGCTTTGGGACTGGTTACCGGAAACCGTGCAGAAATGTCGGCATTGCTGAACAAAAACGAAAAATGTGTGGTAGAGGCTGAATTTGATATTTCAGCGCTGAACCTTTCTGCATTGTTTGAAACACTGGAGCTGGATTACGAACCCATCACCATTATCCGCCGGGAAATAACCCCACAGGGCAAAAGCAGGGCATTTGTAAACGATACGCCTGTGCAGTTATCGGTACTGAAAACGCTGTCTCAGTCGCTCATTCAGGTTCACACCCAAAATACCGGAGTATTCATTTCGGACCCGGCCGAGCAGCTAAAAGCCATAGATGCATTTGCCAGTCATTCACCATTGCTGTTAACCTATCAGGAAAGCTACAGGGAATGGAAGCAGCTGACCAGAGAGCTTGATGGGCTTTTGCTCCAAAAAAGCAACTTTGAACGGGAGCAGGAATTTATCCGGTTTCAGTTTGATGAACTTAACAGCTTCTCCCCTGTTTCCGGTGAAGAAATAGCGCTTGATGAACAAATAGCGGTGCTTGGCAATGCCGATGAAATCGGAAATGCCTGCAAACAGGCCATGTTATCGCTTACAGAAAATGAGCATGCCATCGCTGATCAAATCAACACGGTAAAAAACCTGTTTAAACAGGTTGAAAAATATTCGGCCAAAGCCGGAGAAATAAAGGAGCGGTTGCAGCTTGCTGCCAATGAAATCAAGGACTGTTCCCGGGAAATCGAAGCACTTTCCCAAACCACCGAATCTAACCCGGAAGTACTGGAATCCTTAAACAACCGCCATGCCCGTTTGCAATTGTTGTTGCGCAAGCACCAGGCAAGCAGTGCATCCGATTTGGTTTCCATCATCCAAGGACTGGATGAAAGGCTTCAGGACGCCCACCAGCTGGATGAGCGAATTGCTTCAATTGGGTTGGGGATAAATGAAAAACAAGCGCTGCTTAAACAGCAAGGTATTTTGCTGCATGAAAGCCGCCTAAAAGCCACCCAAAACCTGCTGGG
>CANKVN010000094.1 GCA_947487055.1 Flavobacteriales bacterium | reverse complement strand
AGGCGCCTTCACCTTTTTGCATTTGAACCAGTCATCGGATGGTTTTCCTTTGGTAACAGTGCTGGCTGCACCACCATGAAGTGCTGTATCTGCTGCCAAATCTCCATCGATTCCGAAACCTCCTTCTACCCTACCGCGGCCAACGGCCTGTGCAGATAAAATAGCGGCAAACAAACAGCTTGATAAGCACAAGATTGCGTTTTTGGTGATGTATATGGTTTTCATAGCCTAAAATAATTGGGCTACAAAGGTGAATACGCCTTAAACGCAGGATGATGATTTAAATCATACAGGCAGGTGAATTACATCATTACAACGAGCTGTATTTCAACGTGCTAAAAACGCTATACAAATAGGTTTTTTAGCTCTGTGGCTTCTTCCGGTTTCATTTTACCGGCCAAAATCAGCCGTATTTGCCTGCGGCGGAGTGCGCCATCATATTTCTGCAATTCTTCAGGTGTTGTTGTCACTAATTCGGGAACCCCGGTTGGTCGGTTTCTGCTATCCAGGGCCACAAACGTGTAGTAGGCTTCATTGCATTTTATGCGTTCACCCTGAGGTATATTTTGGGCATAAACCTCAATAAACACCTCCATGCTGGTATTGAAGGCACGGGTTACCCATGCCTGCAGGGTTACAACATCCCCGAGGCGGATACTTTCTTTAAAGGACACACTGTCTACGGAAGCGGTAACAACAATCTGGTTGCTGTGTTTCTGAGCGGCGATGGCAGCGCAAATGTCCATCCAGTGCAACAACCTGCCACCCATTAAATTGCCCAGGGTATTGGTATCATTAGGCAATACAATTTCATTCATGATGGTGAACGATTCTTCGGGTGATTTCTGGCTGTTTGGTTTTGACATGGTTACAAAGTTAGTTAGAATAATACGGAGAATAAAAAAAGGGAGCCATGGGCTCCCTTCTTACTTTTTCAATTGTTAAATTAAGCTTGTGCTTGAACCACAGACACTTTGCTGCGACCGTCGCGGGTTTTGCGGAAGCTAACCACACCATCGGTGAGTGCAAACAGGGTATGGTCTTTACCAATACCAACGTTTACATCAGGGTGATGTTTGGTACCGCGCTGGCGAACGATGATGTTACCAGCTTTTACGATTTGGCCGCCGAATATTTTAACGCCCAGACGTTTGCTGTGCGATTCGCGACCGTTTTTACTACTACCTGCGCCTTTTTTATGTGCCATGAGAATTAATTTTCTTCGGTTTTTTCAGCCTTTTCGGCTTTGGTTTTAATGCTTTGGATCTTGATGCGGGTTAAATCCTGACGGTGACCGTTACGAACGGCATAACCCTTGCGGCGCTTCTTTTTGAATACCACTACCTTGTCTCCACGGCCATGATTTTCAACAGTTGCTGAAACCACTGCTCCTTTGATGGTTGGTTCACCTACTTTGGTCTTTCCTTGTTCGCTTATCATCAGAACTTTATCGAAAGTAAGCTTGTCACCTTCGTTTGCGCTGATGCGGTTGACAATAAGGTATTTGTTTTCCTCAACCCTATATTGCCTGCCGGCTATTTCTACAATGGCGTACATAATCGTTATATATTTCCCCTAAAAAGGGCTGCAAAGATAAACAAATTCCACAACTATTCAAATGTACTCCATATAATTTTTCTCAAAAAGCCCAAAGCAAAAATAAATCCCGGTTTTCAGCGTTTGTTATGATAATCACAGGATGTCAATAACTCTCCTTCAGCTCCTCATCGACAGCCTGCTATATTTGCTTTCAATATGCACAAAACCATAATCACCTGCATCTTCGCTGTCCAAACAATCGCATTGTTTGCCCAACCAGGAAAAGGATTTGACGATGGAACCACCGTATCTACGACGTTCAAGCCAAGGCTGCTCACGGCCAATAAGTTATTGGTTGACCCCACCATCCCAAAAGCAGCAAACATACCTTTCGAAGTTAGTTATTTTTCGCAGGATTTCCGCTGGAACACCCGCAAAATAACCCGAATACTCCCTCCTGCAAAACACATTGAACCCGGCCTGGACACGGTCTACAACCCCAATTATGCACGTTTGGGTGGTGGTAATTACGGACACAAACTGATGGAACTCTACCTTGGAAGCAAAGCCAACAGCCAATGGGCTTATAATGCAGCCTATCAACATTTGAGTGCCGATGCAGAAAAAACAAGACAGGACTTCAGCACAAACAAGGCATATCTGTCCGGATCGCGCTTCTTCAAACGCAGCAGCATGGATGTGCGTTTGAATTATTCCAGGGATATGAACAGGTTTTTCGCCAAAGATACCTTTTATGAAAACGATGTAGCCAACATTAAAAAGACCGGACAAAATTTCGGATTCAACATCAACTACGACCTCAAGCCCGAGAACAGAAAGCCTGGCATTAACGCCGGATTCATGTTCAACAATTTTTTTAACAACATCTCCCAAAGTGAAACTGAATTTGCCGGTAAAATCGGATGGGATGCCAACCTTAAAAGCTGGGGAACTGCCGGAAATATTGAGGCTACCTACCTTCAATTTCGCCAGAATTATATTACCCAAAACCAATGGTTTGTGGATGCTACACCCAGAATTAAGTTAAAAATCAAGGAAAGTGGCATCGATTTCCAGGGCGGATTAAACATGACCTGGGTATTTAAAGACTCTGCTGCTCCCCTGTTTTACCTGAATCCCGTGATTTTGGCGGAGAAGAAACTGGAAGGTTTAAAAATGAAAATGTATGGCGGTATTGATGGAGGATTAAAAAAGAACTCCATACGCCGGTATTTTGAAATGGTTCCATTTACCTATGACAGCATTCAGATTACCAATACCTACGATCAGTTGAGGGTATTTGCCGGATTGAAAGGCAGCATTACCAACAATTCTCAATTCATGGTTGAGTTTGGAAACAACACAACGGCCAAAATGCCACTGGTGGTTACCAACAGCGATTCTATCAATAGCCTTCAAATTGTTTATGACAATATCAACAACCTTTATTTCGCTTCGGATTTGAGGTTCTCCATAGGCGAAAGGCTTAGGGTTGGCGCCAATTGTAAATTCAACAATTACACCACCAAAAACCAACTGCAGGTATGGCATTTGCCCAGTTTCACTTATGCACTTAGCGGACAATATTATGTAAACAAAGAATTTACGGTTCAACTGGGTGTGGATGGAATGAGCAAGCGCTACAATACCATCCTCAATTCCGGCAAACAACTCGATTTAAAGGGCTTTGCAGATGTTCACCTGCGCATGGATTACAAAATCAAAGGCCTGCTGCGCATTTGGGCTCAGGGAAGCAATTTGCTGAACCAGCGCTACCAGCAATGGTATGGATATAACAATTTCGGATTGTCTATTCTCGGAGGTATTTCAGCTGCATTTTGATAGATAAATAATTTAACCTTAATTTTGTACGTATGTCAGAACTGCAAAGCATAGAAAACCACATCACCGAATTACTGGGACAGCATCCTTGTGTTGTCATTCCTGAATTTGGCGCATTCCTCATGCGTGATGCCGCAGCTTCTGCCAATCCTTTCAGTGGAGAGGTTAAGCCATCTGGCCAAACCTTGTTTTTCAACCCCTCCATTACTGCCGATGACGGACTTCTTGCTGCGTACATAAAAGAAAGAGAAGGTTGTGATTACGCCACCGCTTTATCGAGCATTAAAAACAACATTTCCGATATCAGGGCCAGGTTGCAGAAAAACAAAAATTGCCCCTTTGGAAAATTGGGTAACTTTTTCCTGCACACCGAAGGAAACGTATTGTTTCTGCCACTTTCGGGATTGAATTTAAGCAAGAAAGCATTTGGCCTTGGAACATTGCACCTGAATGAATTAACACAGCAGCAATCCAAAACCAATCAGGCACAATCGGTTAATGCTCCCAGGCCTGCAGTAGAAATTCAATTCACCGAAGAAGTCTTAGAAGAAGCGGCTGTTATCGACATCCAAACAGGACGAACCCGCTCCAGAGGCTTTATTTGGAAAGTGGCTGCAGCGGCATGTTTCATCAGCATGGGTGCAGCAGTTCTTTATTACTCGCAAACTTTCCTTGCTACCAACAGCAAACTTCAAGTGGCTTCTCAAATACCTTCTGCCACTTCGCAGAACAGCAATGCGGGCGTTTCAAAAGAAGATTACAAAGCAACAACAAATAAAAATACGGCACCTTCCATTTCCCTTTTAAGTCCTTCTGATATGAATGTTCATATGGAACAAATAAAAAATGGCGAAGGCCTGGTATTTGTTTGTGGCGGCTCATACATGAGTGATAAGCTGGCAACAAACGAGTGCAATACCTGGAAAAAAATGGGAATTCCTGCAGTAATCGGAAAAAAGCATGGCAGTTCCTTACTGAAGGTGGTTTTGGGTCGGTTCAGCAATGAAGAGGCTGCCAGCACTTTCCTGCAGCAAATGCCCATCAATTCCGGTTTTCATGCCGGTTTATTAACTGCAGATTTACTATTTCTTTAATCATGGCAGATTATATTGTTGAAGAAAGGCTTGACAGCAGTTTATCCGAAAAGGTAAAAAGCGCATCAATTGCACTGATAATCAGCGCACTGCTTATTGGATTGTTGTGGTTTATGCGCATCAGCATGCCAAATCCACCGTTTCAGGTAAAAGAAGGAATTCTGGAACTGGATATGGGTGTGGTTGATGGCGGTTTTGGCAATCCTACCGATGGAGGCCAATCGCAAACACCTCCTGCATTGGGCGATGGTGGCGGTGATGGCGGTGGAAACCCTGTAATGAGCGGCGGCGAAGGAAAAGTTGTAACCAATGATGGAGAAGAAAATGTAAATCTTCCACCCATAGATCCTCCAAAACGCGGCGATCAGCTGGACCCGAACCTTGCAAAACGACTGCCAACAGGCAAGCGCACCGGAGGTGGCCAGGAAGGTACTGCGAATGGCTGGAAAGACGGCAAAGGAACCAAAGGAACTGGTGGTGGTGAAGACAATGGCGGCGTTAAAGGTGACAACTCAGGACGCAATCCCGGAAACAGGGGTAAAGGCTTGATTAATGCCAATTTCACCAACTTTAAACTGGTTTCTGATGTAGACCAGGTGCAGGCAGAAGGTACAGGTACCATTGTATTCGAGGTTAAGGTGGATTGCTACGGCAATTACCGCATTATAGGCGGCGAAGCAGCAGGCACCACCTACACCGGTGGCGATGCCAAAGAAGTTTTTAAAAGCGTGTTGTCGCGCTCCATGTTCAAGAAAATGGGCGAAGGCTGTCCGGAAACCGGAAAAGTATCCGTTATCATCCGCAGGAGTTTTTAACCATGTCGGTTTACCAGGAAACCCTGGATTTTTTATATACCAGGCTCCCCGTATTTCAACACATAGGAAAAGCGGCCTACAAAGCAGATTTGAACAATACCATTGCGCTTTGCAATGCCCTGCAAAATCCGGAAAGCGGTTTTAAATCCATTCATATTGGTGGAACCAACGGAAAAGGTTCGGTGAGCTCCATGTTGGCGGCCATATTCACCAAACATGGGTATAAAACCGGCCTGTACACCTCTCCCCACCTCATCGATTTCAGGGAGCGCATTCGCATTGATGGCACCATGATTCCGGAGGAATTTGTGGTTTCGTTCACCGAAAAAACAAAGCCCCTGATTGAACAAATCTCTCCTTCTTTTTTTGAGTTGACCGTTGCCATGGCCTTTGATTATTTCAGGCAGGAAAAAGTGGATATTGCCATTATAGAAGTAGGAATGGGTGGCAGGCTGGACAGCACAAACATAATTACCCCGGAGCTGAGTATCGTAACCAATATTGGCTGGGACCATATGGAATTTTTAGGCGACAGCCTTCCAAAAATTGCCGCAGAGAAGGCCGGAATTTTCAAGCCTGAAATACCTGCCGTGGTGGGCGAAACCGTTGAAGACACCATTGATGTATTTGTTCAAAAAGCCAAGGAAACCAATGCACCCCTTCATTTTGGCACAAAGGCTCCTCAAGATTGGATAGCAGCCTGCGAATTGAAAGGATTATACCAGCACAAAAACCTGGGAACGGTGAAAAGCGCCATTGACGTTTTGACAAACAAGGGTTATGCTTTTTCTGAAGAAACCATTTTGGATGCTTTGGCTAACATAAAGGCATTAACAGGGTTGCGCGGCAGGTGGGAAATTCTATCTCAACAACCCCTTACCGTTGCAGACACAGCGCACAATTCGGACGGATTGAAGTTGACCATGCAACAATTGAAGGCAGTTAACCGTGGAAATATGCATATTGTGTTGGGCGTGGTGAAAGAAAAAGCGCTAGAAACCATTCTGTGTTTGCTGCCTGCAGATGCTGCTTACTATTTCTGCAAACCGAATATTTTCCGGGGACTTGATGTAGAATCACTTTCTACAGCAGCCAATCATTTTGGACTTCAGGGAAAAGCATATAACAGTGTAAAAGAAGCCATAACGGCAGCACAGCTGGCGGCTAATCCAGACGACACAATCTACATTGGCGGCAGCACCTTTGTGGTGGCCGAAGCTTTATAAGCTCCAGTAATCCAGTGCAGGGCGGGTTTCCGGCTTGCGGAAAATAGCCTTCAGGTCGAACAAAAATGCGTCGGCCGTGGCGTGCTGTTCATACCAGGAAGCTGGCAGGTTTTTATACCCATCGTGGGATACCGCCAGGATAATGCCATCGTATTTACCACAAGGCTCTGAGGCAAGTCCAAAGCCGTATTCATGCTTTAGTTCATTGGTATCGGCATGCGGATCAATAACATCTACATTAACAGAATATGATTGCAATTCGGTTACCACATCCACAATTTTGCTGTTGCGTATGTCGGCCACATTCTCCTTGAAAGTAGCCCCCATAATCAGAATCCTGGAATCCTTAACCACCTTACCTTTTGCATTCAACTGTTTAATGGCTTTTTGGGCGATATGAGCCGGCATGTTGTCGTTGGTGTACCTTCCGGCAGCAATTACACGGGGATGTAAACCCAATGCTTCGGCCTTGTGTACAAGGTAATAGGGATCAACACCAATACAATGCCCTCCAACCAAACCAGGCGAATAGCGGTGAAAATTCCACTTGGTAGCAGCAGCATCAATAACATCATGGGTATTGATACCGATTTTATTAAAAATCATGGAAAGTTCGTTCATCAGCGAAATATTCACATCACGCTGGGTATTTTCTATAATCTTGGCAGCCTCAGCGACCTTGATGGAAGCCGCTTCGTAGATCCCTGCCTCGATGATGCTTGCGTACAACTTTGACACATTCCTGAGGGCTTCTTCATCCGATCCACTTACTATTTTCAGGATTTTGGTCAGTGGCCTTTCCTTGTCTCCCGGATTAATCCTTTCCGGAGAATAGCCAACCTTGAAATCGGCACCAATTTTGAAGCCGCTGATTTCTTCAATCACTGGCACACAATCGTCTTCCGTACAACCAGGATAGGTTGTGCTTTCATAAATCACATAATCGCCTTTGGAAATAACCTTACCCACGGTGGTACTCGCACCGATCAATGGTTTTAATTCAGGTTCATTGGCATCATTGATTGGAGTGGGAACGGCAACGATATAAATACCGCAATCCTTAATATCTTCAATATTGGAGGTGAAGGTAATTTTTTTACCCAGGAATATTTCGGTTTCAATCTCTTTGCT
>CANKVN010000093.1 GCA_947487055.1 Flavobacteriales bacterium | reverse complement strand
GTAACAGGCACCATTACAACCGCTAACCTGTTTCACTATGGAACCGGATGGGTAAAACAATCAGGTACTTCCTCTTCCACCGCAACATCATTCACCTACACCGGCTACACCGGCACATTCTCTCCGTTCGCCATAGGTGATGATATTCAGGCGCTGCCCGTAACCCTGCTTTATTTTAATTGTCATGCCAACAAAAACAAGGGTAATTTGCTACGATGGGCTACCGCTGCAGAAACCAACAGCAAGCAATTTGAGGTTGAAAGAAGCAAAGATGGCAAAGTATACCAGAATATTGGGACAGTTCCTGCCGTAGGAAATTCCCTAACCACAAAGACCTATGAATTCATTGACAATTCAACCCTTGAAAACATGGCGGCCTATCGTTTGAAGATGGTGGATGAAGACGGAAGCTACAAATACAGTGAACCCTGCGTGGTACTAAATCATGAGACAGGCGCAGATAAAACCCTTATATACCCTAACCCCAGCCGGGGCAACTTCACGATAGAAACTGCAGAACCCGGTAATTATAAGATTATCGACGCCATTGGCAGGGTGGTTCTTCAGGGAGATATCAGCAAAAAAACCACAATCAACGGGTTGTTGCCAGGTATGTATTTTATCACCATTCAAACAGAAGAGAAATACCATACCCAAAAGCTGATGGTGGAATAAACAAGGGTATAAAACCGCTTATTACACCCTTGAAAAATGAAGGGTTTGTAATTATAAACGTATGTAAATCTTTGTATTAACCTTTAAAAAAGCACCCTAAATCATTTAGGGTGCTTTTTGTTTTCCATCAATTTGGCAACTTTATAAAAGCGGTCAACACTACAGCCTTTCCTTTGGCAGGTCTTCGCGCTGGGCATACGATAGGCCGTCCCCGACCGCGAAAGGGTCGCATAAGCGGGCAATGGAAAAGTATAAACGGGGTTTACCTTTGGTGATCCAAACGTCTTACGGAGGGGCCTCAAACAAAATAGTCCTGGCTCACTGCGTTCGGCGGTGATTTTGATTGCTGGATTACCTTCGGTGATCCAAACGTCTTACGGAGGGGCCTCAAACAAAATAGTCCCGGCTCACTGCGTTCACCCGGGATTTTTTTTGTACCGCAACCTTGAAGGGTACTTCAGTTGCGGCCAAAAAAAAATCCCGCACTCTCGTGCGGGACTATTTTGTTTGTGCCCAAGACTGGATTCGAACCAGCACGCCGTTTCCAGCGCTACCACCTCAAGGTAGTGCGTCTACCAATTTCGCCACCTGGGCAGAAGAAAGAATGCTGGTGCCCAGAACAGGACTCGAACCTGCACACCTTACGGCGCCGCCACCTGAAGACGGTGCGTCTACCAATTTCGCCATCTGGGCATTCATTGTTGTCTTTCAAGAACAATGGTTTTCTTCTTCTTTTTTAAGAACGGGGTGCAAACATAGCGAAAATAGCGCACTTTTACAACCGCCTGCGGTGTCTGTATACCCATCCGGGTTTAACCCATTTGATAAGACCAAGCATAATGATGGGTGCAATGCCGCCCACTAAAAACCATTGCTGCATGGAACTTAATTGATCCGGGATATGCAGAAAAATAGCCATGAGGCCGCCGGTTAGTGCGCCACCCAAATGGCCTTCATGAGAAATGCCGCCTTCATGCCCGCGTGGCAACTGGGTTAGCAATATGGAAATACCGCTTACCAAAATAGCAAATATCCAGCCGGGTATCCATACCGGTATTAGAAATAATGACAGTTTTGCCTGCGGCAAAATCCAAACAAAGGCATATACAATCCCGAATAATCCGCCCGATGCCCCGAGGGCACTGTATCCCGGATCTTCCCTGTGGGTGAGCAAACAAAACAAATTGCCGCCCACAATGGATAGCAAATAAATGGAAATGAACCCCAGGCCACCATATAACAGCTCTACCGTTGGGCCGAAATAATACAGGGTAAGCATATTGAATACCAAATGAATGAGGCTGTGGTGGGCAAATCCCGAAGCCAGCAACCGATCGTATTCACGGTCTCTTACAACCGCCCGGTTGATGAACAACATGCGTTGCAGCAAGCGCTCATTGCCCTGAAAAACCAACCATAATATCACGTTTGCTGCAATAATGGACAGGGTTATCCCGGGTTGCATGCCGAATGGTAAGGTCATTTTTTCAAAACCTTTCCTTTGCCAAATTCCTTCTTTTCAAATTTATTCATGGGTTCGGAAAGGTAGTAGATATTGCCGGTTCCGTATACCGTGGCATAAAATATATTCTTTGGATTGACCACCACATCCCGCGCAGCGTAATGGTATATGTACGCATCATCGCAGCGCAATTTTTCCGCATCAAAGCTGCCTCCGTTTTCGCAGCCCCATGCAAAAATGGTTCCTTGCCCGGCCAGTACCGTATGCCCCGTGTTTACACCGTTGCCGTATAAATTTCCGCAATGAAACAGCAGCAATTGGTCTTCTACGCTGTTCATCACCACATCAACCTGGTTGGTATAAACCGTGTCCAAAAAAGTAACGGCTGCCGCCCCCTGAATATCCAGTGCGTTTAGCCGGTGAACATTAAGCGTGCACAAGGGCTGCACATCCATGTCCCTGACCCAGTTGAACCTATTTTTGTCCAGCAATGAAATCCATCCATCGCTTTCCTCTGCCACAATGCCTTCCAGTAGGTTGCTGCCATATTTTACGGTTATTTGCTCCGGTTTCCCCGTGTCCGAGGTTACCATCAACTTGAACTTTTGCCCTACACGCAGTTTGGTAATGTCCTTGAGGGCAATCGTTTTTTCGGCATCAGTGCCATAGGATCTGAATATTTCAGGTCCTTTTCGGCAACCCCAAAGCAGGCAGTTTAGCCCCAGAACGAAGAAAGTTAAATAACGGCCCAATATTTGTCGTTTATTAAGTATGACAAAGTTCAGCAAGGTGCACCGTATTTTATTCCTATCCGCCAAAATATTTGTTATTTTATTTATTGCAATGCCCCTTTCGGTATCAGCTCAGGACGAAGATGAAGGGACAGACCCGATTGCACAAATCAATGTTTCGCTAAGAAGAAAAGAATATTTAAAGGCCGAGCACCAATGCCGTCAGTTGTTGTATAAGCAGCCTGCTGATCTGGAAATTAAGCATTTGCTTTCCCATGCGCTCATTTTTCAACAGCGATACAACGAGTCCGACAGCCTGCTGCGCAAGGTGCTGGAAACAGATACCAACAACTCCGGAACCTACTGGTATATGGGCCTGAGCGCAGAAAGACAAGGAAAAGACAGCATTGCCGTTTTAAGGTTCAAGAAATACATTGCCAAAACACCCAATCCACTGAATATAAACGTGAGCGCCTGGTTGCACGCAGCATCCGGTTACCGCAGAATGATGCATAAACAGGGCGTCAACAGGATGCAGTTTGATGAAATGCTATACCTGTATAACCACTACCTGGAACAAATGCCCACCGATTTATATGCCGATGATATCCGGGACTTTCTCAGCAGGGCCAAAAGCAGACAGCCGGTTCCGGGTAAAAAACTCATTTGGGATGAAGCCGTGGAATAACAACCGGAATTGTACCTTTGCAACACATGCTTCCGCTGAACAAGAATAAAATCATCAACGATCCGGTATATGGATTTCTTACCATCCCTTCCGCATTGGTTTATGACATCATTCAGCATCCCTATTTCCAGCGCTTGCGCAGGATTAGGCAGCTGGGCCTTAGCGAAGTAGTATATCCCGGCGCAACACATACCCGTTTTCACCATGCTTTGGGTGCGCTTAATCTTATGGTTACGGCTATTGAAACCCTAAGATCAAAGGGCGTTTCGATAACCGATGATGAGGCAGAAGCCGCATGGCTAGCCATTTTGTTGCATGATGTTGGTCACGGACCCTACAGCCATACCCTGGAACATACCCTGATTGAAGGTGTAAGCCACGAGCATATTTCCATGCTTATCATGCAGCGCCTCAACCGGCAATTTGGCGGGCAGCTTGATCTGGCCATCCGCATTTTTAAAGGAGAGTACCACGAAAAACCATTTTTAAGCCAGCTTGTTTCCGGTCAGTTGGATATGGATAGGCTTGATTATCTGCAGCGCGACAGTTTTTATACCGGCGTGAGTGAAGGGGTGGTTGGTGGCGACAGGATCATCAATATGCTGAACGTGAAAGATGGTCAGCTGGTGGTGGAAGAAAAAGGCATTTACTCGGTAGAAAAATTTATCGTTGCACGCAGGCTCATGTACTGGCAGGTATACCTGCACAAAACCGCCGTTGCTGCCGATGAGTTGTTGATTGCCATTCTGCAGCGTGCCAGGGATGTGGCGGCAGGTTCTGCAGCGCTCGGCAGCTATCATCCGCTCATGCATTTTTTGGGTAAAACCATCAGTGAAGACCGTTTCGACGAGGAATCCCTCGATTTGTTTGTGCTGTTGGATGACCATGACATTATGACGGCGGTTAAATCCTGGCAGTTTCATGAGGATAAGGTGCTGTCAACCCTGTCCGAAGCCATGCTCCAAAGAATGTTGCCCAAAATTGTCGTTCAGAATAAAGCCATCAATCAAGCTGTTATTGATGATTATCAGGCAAAAACCATTCAGCGATTTCCTTTTATAAAACCAGAAGAATTGAAGTATTTTTTAAGAACCGGTTTGCTGGACAACCTTGCTTATAAACCCCAAAAGGGAGGCATCCACATCCTGCAAAAAGACGGTACGGTGGCCGATGCCGCAAGCATTTCCGATAACCACAACCTCAATGCCCTGAGTGAAACGGTAACCAAATATTTTATCACCTACTGGCCCTGATGCAAAAGAAGGTAAAACCCAAAAAACAGCTGGGGCAGCATTTCCTGACCGATGATTCCATCGCGGGTAAAATTGCAGAATCTATTGGCGATTACCCAATCGACAGGATTATTGAAGTTGGCGCAGGAATGGGGATTTTAACCAAGCCCTTGCTCAGCAAATACGGCTCTAAGCTGGCTTGTGTAGAAATTGACCGCGAAAGTGTGGATTGGTTGAAAAAGCAAGACTGGACCTCAGGTTTGCAGATACTGGAAGGCGATTTTTTAAAAATGCCCTATGCGGAATTGTTCGAATCCGGGAATAATGCCGTAATCGGAAATTATCCTTACAACATATCCACCCAAATTGCATTTAAGGTAATGGAATCGCCCATTGAAGTAGCCTTCTTTGGTGGTATGTTTCAACGTGAGGTAGCACGCCGCTTTTGCGCAGATCATGGCAATAAAGAATACGGGGTTACCAGTGTTTTGCTGCAAGCCTATTACGATTGCAAATATTTGTTTACTGTGAATGAAGGGTCGTTTAATCCGCCTCCGGCCGTAAAAAGCGGCGTAATGGCCTGTTTTAGGAAGCAACAGAATCCTCCTTGCAGCTACAAAAGCCTGGCTTTGGTTGTTAAAACGGGTTTCAACCAGCGAAGAAAAACACTTTCCAATGCGTTGAAGCCGCTGCTGTCTTCGAAGCAATCATTTACCCTGCCGGAAAACATAGCCGGGAAAAGGGCCGAACAACTGTCGGTTGAGACCTTTATAGCGCTGGCACTGGCATGGGAAAACGCTTCCGCATAATTTCGGCAGTATTTTTGACGTTAAATAAGTAAATGCCATGTACAGGGTTTTAGGTTTGATATTGTTGATGCTGTTTCAACAGCTTTCGGCCCAGGATGTAATTCCCGACAGGCAGGTTTGGGATTTTGGTGACGTGCGCTTCTGGAAAAATGATACCGCCCGTTTCAAGGTAAGAAATGCAACTGAGCACGACATGGTTTTTCTGCCTACCTATTACCGTGAGGATATTGGTGTGTTTTTCTCCAGCAGGCTTGTGGAGCCTGGCCAATCGGCAGAAATTTCAATGGTTTACTACACCACACTCCGCGGGAAGTTTCAACTGGATATTCCCCTTTATGTGAGTGTTCGGTCGGAGCCCCTCATTTTTAAACTGAAAGGCAATATCAAAGGCTTTCATCCTGATGCGCAATTGCGCTGCCCGGTTGTCAATCCCGGCAGTCCCAGCGAAAACCAGCAGGAGAAGCTGGTCACCATCGAGATTCGAGACCGCAATACAGATTTGATTATCAAGCCTGATGAATTTTGGGTTAAGGAGGCCAGCAATAAAAAAGTTCGCGTGGAGCCGCATGTGCAAGGTTTCCGAATGGCCGTGATTCCAGGCGCGTTCAGGGTTTCATCCACCAAAAAAGGGTATGAAGATTACCTTGCTTTGATTTCTTTGGAACCCTATCAGCAGAAATTTATTGTTTACATGGACCCCAAGCCCGAAGATGAGCCCATCGAAGTGGAGCAAACCCAAAATACAGGGAGTGGCAGGGATGGTCCACAGGATGAATTAATAACCGATACGGTTCCTGAACAGGAACATATTCACCCAAACGATCCGTTGCTGGATACCCGCCTCTACAAATGGAATAACCTGGTTTTTGTGGTCGATGCCAGCATGAGCATGAAGCGTGATACCAAGCTGGAAAAATTGATGAGCATCATGGATGTGCTTGTTGATGCCTTAAGGGCAGAAGACCGCCTGGGTGTTATCAGTTTTAGCAATTCCGCCAGTGTTGTGCAAGCTCACGGGCCGGTAAGCGGCAAAGATTCTATCAAGGCCAGGATCCACCGTTTAAAGGCAGATGGCGGAACCAATGGCGGAGCAGCCTTCAAGCTGGCCTATGAGCTTGCAAAGCAGCATTATGAGCCCGATGGCAACAATCAGATTGTGATTGTTACAGACGGTATATTTACCACAGGCTCTATGAGCAGAAAGGCCATGGAAGCGATGATTGTGGACGGAAACAAGGCCGGAATTCATTTAAGCGCCATTTCACTCGGTGGCGATGCCAGGGCTGTAGCCTTTTTAAACAGGCTCAGCACACTGGGTGGAGGAGACAATATCCACATTTTACCTTCTGAAAACAATTACGAGGCTGCGCTCAATATGGTTAAAACCCAGAGCCACCGCTGAATTCAGCGCTGTAATTCAATCGGTTAATAAAGTTTGGTATTTTTTACCAGATTGTGCTTGAATCAAGGTATAGATTCTTAAATTTGCGCCACGAATCCATATTAGGCATCGATGAAGAATTTCAACCTATCAAGTTTTGCGCTCGGCTCTCAGGCCAGAAGGTTCCTTACCGCACTGGCTTTGCTGTCGCTTCCTTATTTTGCTATGGCTCAAGCTGCTTCAGATGTTGTGCAGCCTCCCAAAGAATTTAATCCTGCTAACTGGAACTGGGAGTTTATCAGCTACTGTGTGCTGGCTGTGCTCATTGTTCTAACCATTGCAAGGGCTTTTGACATTGGCTCACTAACCGAGAAAGTTACCGGTAAAAAGGTAATCAACTGGAATGTAACCAATGGATGGATTGCCATCATCGTGCTTATCGCAGCTGCCCTGGGTACCTGGTACGAGATGGTTTATCACGGTAAACATACCCTCATCGGAGATTCCTTCTCCGAACATGGTAAAACCATTGACAGCATGTTTAACTGGACTTTCGGCTTCACCTTTGCCGTGTTTGTTCTTACCGAGGTGTTGTTGTTTTACTTCATGTATAAATACCGCTACCGTGAAGGCAAAAAAGCACTTTATTATTTTCACAACAATAAACTGGAATTGTTCTGGACCGTGGTACCTGCCATTGTTTTGACCTTTTTGGTACTCCGTGGATTCAATACCTGGACAAAGATTACGTCAGAAAAACCCAAAGATGCCCAGGATATTGAGTTGTTTGCCTACCAGTTTGGCTGGAAAGCCCGTTATGCTGGTGCTGACAA
>CANKVN010000092.1 GCA_947487055.1 Flavobacteriales bacterium | reverse complement strand
TTCTTCTTCGTCGTCTTCACGGGGAACTGATGCAATACCGGCTATGCTGTCTTTTTCTTTAATGTTGATGAGGCGTACACCCTGGGTTGCTCTACCCATAACCCTCAACTTGTCGGTTGCCATTCGGATGATCATACCGCTTTTGTTGATAATCATGAGGCCGTCAGCGTCGGTTACAGAAAGGATTCCAACCAGATCGCCCGTTTTTTCGGTAACCTGAATGGTTTTTACACCTTTACCACCCCGGCCGGTGATTCTGTAATCTTCCAGCTCAGTGCGCTTTCCATATCCTTTTTCGCTCACAACCAAAATAGTAGCCTCTGTATTGGTAGGATTTACACAAACCATGCCAATTACTTCATCCTTCTCTCCTTCCAGCGTAACACCGCGAACACCGGCTGCTGTTCTGCCCATTGGACGAACTGTTTTTTCCGGGAAACGAATGGCTTTACCGCTTTTCTTGGCTATCAATACTTCACTGTTGCCGTCGGTTAGGCAGGCCTGCAAAAGTTCATCTCCATCCCTAACTGTTATGGCATTAATACCATTGGTTCTTGGACGGCTATATGCTTCCAGGGAGGTTTTCTTTACAACGCCTTTTTTGGTAACCATTATAATGAAGGTGTTGTTCAGATAATCTTCATCTTTTAGGTTAACCACGTTCAGATAAGCTTTGATTTTATCATCCTGAGGTATTTGAATAAGGTTTTGAATTGGACGCCCCTTGGTTACTTTTTGTCCTTCCGGAATTTCATATACTTTGAGCCAGAAGCAGCGACCTTGTTCCGTAAACAGCAACAGGTAATTGTGGGTGCTTGCAACAAAAAGGTGTTCCACAAAGTCTTCGTCCCTGTGCGATACGCCTCTCAGTCCTTTTCCACCCCTGTTTTGTTCCTTGTATTCTTCCAGGCGGGTGCGCTTGATGTAGCCCATGTGGCTGATGGTAACAACCACTTCTTCATTGGGAATAAGGTCTTCAATATTGATTTCTTCGGCATTGAACTCTATGCGGGTTCTGCGATCGTCACCATACTTTTCCTTAACCTCCTGAAGTTCGGTTTTGATGATACCCATCCGCATTTCCTCACTGCCAAGGATGCTTTCCAGGTATTCAATCTCTTTCATTACCTCGTTGTATTCATCGCGTATTTTATCGCGTTCCAGGCCGGTAAGGCGCTGCAAACGCATATCCAGAATGGCTTTTGACTGAATTTCAGATAAACCAAATTTGGAAATCAAACCTTCGCGTGCCTCATCGGGTGTGCTGCTGCCACGGATAAGGGCGATCACTTCATCGAGGTGGTCAATCGCAATGAGTAACCCCTCCAAAATGTGAATCCGCTTTCTTGCTTCTGCAAGCAGGTATTGGGTTCTGCGCAAAACAATTTCATGGCGGTGGTTCACATAATGCTTAATCATGTCTTTAAGATTGAGCATTTCAGGCTTTCCATGCACCAGGGCAATGTTGTTTACGGAGAAACTGGTTTGCAGAGGCGTGTATTTATAAAGCTGGTTCAGGATTACATTGGGAATGGCGTCGCGTTTCAAATCAAACACAATGCGCATGCCCTGCCTGCCGCTTTCATCGCGAACTGCCGATATACCATCAATAACTTTTTCATTGATTAAATCAACGGTTTTGATGATAATCTGGGATGGTGTTACCTGGTAAGGAACCTCGGTAACCACAATCATTTCTTTTCCGGTGCTGGATGTTTCAAATTCGGCTTTTCCACGAATAACAACGCGGCCTCTTCCGGTTTCAAAGGCATCTTTCAAACCTTCTACGCCATAAATTACGCCACCTGTAGGGAAATCAGGCCCTTTGATGTGCTGCATCAACTCAGAAATTTCAATTTCTGTATTGTCGATATAAGCACAAATGCCTTCGCAAACTTCTGTCAGGTTGTGCGGAGCCATGTTGGTAGCCATACCTACGGCAATTCCACTGGCACCGTTCAACAGCAGGTTGGGTATTTTTGCGGGCAAAACGGTAGGCTCTTCCAGGCTTTCGTCAAAGTTGGGCCTGAAATCAACGGTATCTTTATCAATATCCGTCATCATTTCTTCAGCCAGTTTTCTCATCCTGGCCTCGGTATAACGCATTGCTGCGGGTGGATCACCATCTATGGAACCAAAGTTACCCTGGCCATCAACCATGGGATAACGCAAGCTCCAGCTTTGGGCCATACGCACCATGGTGTCATATACACTGCTATCGCCGTGCGGGTGGTATTTACCCAATACTTCCCCTACGATACGGGCAGATTTTTTATAAGGTCTGTTAGAGGCCAAACCCAATTCCACCATACCATACAAAACACGGCGGTGTACAGGTTTTAATCCATCACGAACATCAGGTAATGCACGAGAAACAATAACCGACATCGAATAATCGATGTATGCAGTCTTCATTTCATCCTCAATATTTATGGGGATGATTCTTTCATTCAAATCTTCGTTTTGATCCATGTAACTTATGTAGCTGCAATTTACGCCTTATAAGTTGATTTAATGTCTTGTTTTGCCCACATTTTATGGACATTTGACCATGATTTTACCAAGAAGAAATAATTCCCTTTTTATTACCAATAAAAAAAGGGCCTTGCATTAGCAAAGCCCTTTCAAATAATTGCTTTATCGTTATTTAACGATAGTTTTTATCGTGCTTTACGCCTTTGGGTGCTTCAAGGATTTTGTATTTGCCTTTTCCGGATGGATCCAGCATTTGAACCTTGCCATATCCCAGCTTTTCCAAACGGTCTTTCAAGAGGAGCATATCCCCTGCTACTACAATGGTCATTTTATCGGTTTGCAGGTTTTTCTTGGCCAGTTCATTGAGTTCTTCACGGGTCATACTTTTTAAAATTTCCTGCTGTTGGGCTGCATAGTTTTCAGGCAATTTGCGCATGGCCATTTGCATCATATAGCCTGCTTTCTGGCCGTTTGATTCATATTCCAGTGCTTCACTGGCTAGCAGTGCATCCTTGGTGAAATTAAACTCCTCCTGAGAAATGCCCTTTTCTTTGTATTTGTTCAGTTCTTTAACAATTTCCACAATGGCGCTGTCTGTTGCATTGGTTTTGATACCTGCAGAAACACCATAGCTGCCTTTGATATCTTCATAGGAGCCGCTAAAACCGCTGCGAATGCCATATGTCCATGCTTTGTCCTCACGGATGTTAAGGTTAAGACGGCTATTGAAGTTACCACCAAGGGCAAAGTTCATTACATTGCTTTTAAACATCTCCCCTGTTGCATCATAGGACATACCAGGCATGCTGATTATAAGGTCACTTTGGTCGGCATCCACATATTCAACACCAAAAATCTGGGATGTCTTGAATTGGGGAAATTCTGTGGGTTTGACAATGGCTACACCTTTCTTTTCCCATTTGTTCAGGAATTCAAGTTTTTTATATACTTCATCTCCATTGAGCGGGCCTACAACTACAAGTTTGGTAACCTCGGGAGCAAAATTCTTGGCATAGTATTTTTTGCAATGGTCCATGGTTACGGCATCGTACTCCGAAGAACCGATATAGGCTCCAAGGGGGGTTTGGCCGTAGCGCAATGCCCTAACTGCGTTAGAAGCACCTGTCCCCCTGTTACGCAAGTTGCTTTTGGCATTCTCACGAACCCGTTTTTTGGTCTTTTTAAATTCACCGTCATCCCAGCGAGGCTGAAACATCATTTCATCCATCAGCGCAAGGGCCTGATCCAGTTTATCTGCTTCGCAGGATAGGCTTACGCTAGTTGATGTTCCACCGGCACCGAAGCTAATGTTTGCACCCAATTTCTCCAGTTCGTTTTCCATTTCCTTGGCGGTTCTTTTGGCAGTACCAACATTCATTGCACTGGCCATCATTTCGGACGTTCCCAGGGGCAACTCCTTTCCTTCCAGCAAACGACCACCTTCGATATTCATGGTGATCAATACCTGAGGGGTTTCAGTGGTGGTAGAACCCAGAATTTCCAGTCCGTTGTTAAGTGTTTTGCGATAAATGCCGGGGATGTTTACCGTTTTCGCTGCTGCCGGATTGGGTCGCAGGCTGCGGTCAAAATTATCTACTGTGGGCTTGTGGGTAAGGTTTTTGTATTCTGCTTCCGCAACAGGGTTTCGTTTGCCTGCGTTGGGATTAAAGCTTTGGTATTGTGGCTTTTTCTCGCCATCGGCAGATTCCATAGGTTCTATAACAACAGTACTGGAATTTTTGCCTTTCAAATACTTGCGGTAAACCCTCATGATGTCCTCCCTTGTGAGGTTTCTGTAGCGGTTGGCATCATCATCCAGGTTGGCCATTTTACCTTCTGCATTTTTAAAGTCAAGGTACCAAAAATTGGATAGGTAGTTGGCTTTTACACTCACGTCTTCCAGTCCGCTGCTGTAGTTGCTCAGGATATTGGATTTGGCCCTCACCAGGTCATCGTCAGAGAAGTTGTCAAACTCAAAGGAATCAATCATTACCTTAAGTTTGTTTTGCAGGAATTTGATGTCTTTATCCCAGGGATAGGCCACCATCAGGAAAGAAAATTCACCGGCCAGTTCATGGTTGATGGTGCTCAGTGGATTGTTGGTGCAGTTTGCCTGCAGGGCACTCTCATTCTCAACAAATTTGCGGTACATGGGCGAATTTCTGGTGCCTCCAATCAGGTAAGCCAGTACATCCATTGCGGCCTCATCGGTGTGCCCGACGGCTGCTGCTGGAAACGTGGTGTAAACCAATGGCAGAGATGCATTGGGGTCTGGATAGCTTTTTATTTTATTCTCTTCCAGTACAACATGTTTTACCCGTTGTTTTTTTACCTCAGGACCACGCTGAATCGAGCCAAAATATTTTTCGGTCCATTTTACCACATCGGCAGTATTTACATCGCCGGCAATGATGATGCAGGCATTGTTTGGGCCATACCAGCGCAGGAAGAAGTTGCGCAGATCACTGCTGTCTGCCCTGTTCAAGTCATCAACATAACCAATGGTGCTCCAGCTGTATGGGTGTTCTTCAGGATATAGGTTCTGGTCTTTAACCTCCATAAGGAATCCATAAGGAGTATTGTATCGCTGATCTTTTTCGTTTTTAACAGTGCTTCGCTGAATCTCGAATTTCTTTTGGGTAAAAGCCTCCAGAAACACACCCATGCGGTCTGCTTCCATCCAAAGGGCTGTTTCCGTGAAATTGCTTGGGAATGTTTCTATATAAACGGTCCTGTCCCTGGTGGTATTTCCGTTTACATCGCCACCGTATTGCTTGATGATTTTGAAATGTTCCTCATCCGCAATGTGCTTGGAGCCTTGAAACAACATGTGTTCGAAGAAGTGGGCAAAACCTGACTTTCCAGGCAGCTCTCTTGCTGAACCAACATGGTAAGTTACATTAATATGAGCCACAGGATCGCTGTGGTCCTCATTAACAATCAAGGTTAAGCCATTGGGAAGCTGGTATTTTTCGTATGGGATTACGAGTTTTCCGGGTTGGGCAGTGACTTTTTCAATCAATACGGCTTGCCCCATTAGCTGGCCTATGCTGAATGCAGCCAGGCTCAAAGAAAAAAGTATTTTTTTCATAAGAAACGTATGTTACAAAGATAAATAGCCTTGTGCAAATTACAGGCCAAATCAGATAAAGTTATTAAAAACAAAGACAAAAGCAGGCCATGCTTTGTTCTGAACTGACCAATGCAGGATTTTCATCTATTGTTTTGTTGTAAATTTGTGCCAATGAAGTGGGTTAAGAAGGTCTTTTTGGCAGTGCTTTTCGGCCTGCTGATGCTTCCTGTCTGTGCCCAGTCCGACCGAGGATTTTTTGGTAAGGAGTTTTGGTTAACGTTTACTGAAAATTTATACCAGCCGACGGACCTGGTGGTTTATGTAGCGCCGGAAACAACGGATACCATTACCATCTTCAATCCTCAGACCAATGCAACACTACCTCCGGTGCAGGTTAAACCGGGTATACTGAATGCCATCAATATTCCGGCAAGTTATGTTTACAGTATCCTGACCTTTGGACCCCAGGGAACAGGCGTGGTTGTTAAGTCCAAAAGAGAAGTGCAGGTATATGCCAGCAACACCCTCAATGAAAGCAGGGATATGACGGCGGTGTTGCCTGTGGAATATTTAAGGAATGCCCAGGAATACCTTGTAAATACCTGGGGTGGCCAGCGCACAAAAGAATCTCAAGTGGCCATTCTTGCCATCGATACCGGAATTACCAAGGTAACAATAAAGTTGTCTGCCGATTTGTTCACCGGACAGGGTGCTGGCAGCACAATCAGCATCAGCCTGCAGCGCGGACAGGTTTACCTATTGCAATCGCTGGATACGCAGAGTTTATCGGGCACCCTCATCAAGGTTTCGCAGGGTTGCAAGCGTTTGGCAGTTTTTCAGGGTGTGAAAAGCGCCAAAGTAAACAACCAAAGCAGTTGCATTAGTTACGATCACCTCTTCGAACAAGCCTGGCCAACGGTTTACTGGGGTAAACAATTTTTTATTCCGGCCATTCAGAACAACAATAAATTTCAGTTGCGGTTTGTTGCTTTGTTCGACAATACCAATCTAACCACACCTGCAGGCACTGTTGTTATCAACAGGGGGCAGGCCTTTACCGGTCAGTTCAATTCCACTTCTCCCCTTTCTGCCATAGCCGACAAGCCGGTTTCCTGCATTCAGGTGAGCCTTAGTTATGGGTGTAATGGAAGTTTAGGTACCATAGGCGATGCCTCCATGATGAACATTGCGCCTGTTGATTTGTCGTGCTACACCCGCAAGGCTAAAATTACGATAGACAACGATAACCGATACAGGCATTTTATAACCATTGTGGTTCGAAGCTCCAAATCCCCTGTGGTTAAGCTAAATGGAAGTTTGTTGGCGCCAACCGGTGGTTATTTTCCAATTGTTATCGGCGGAACTAATTATTACTGGGGTTGGTTTGAAGCAATTTCAACGCAATTCAACGAGGGTGTTTTGCAGTCGGATAGTGGATTTTGTCTTTACCAGCATGGCCTGGCACCATACGAAGCCTTCTCCATGTGTGTGGCGGCATCATTGCAAAACAGGCGGGCCGATTTTACCATCAATCCAACGCCATTGTGCAGGGGGAGCCAACTGGCCTATTTCAAGGCTACAGGCGATAGCATGAATGGTATTCGTTGGGAATTTCCTGGTGGTGCGCAGCAAACCGGAAATCCGGTGAGCTATGCCTTTGGCAAGCCAGGCTTTTACAGCGTTAAAATGCTCAATACCACCAACAATTCTTGTCCTATAGACACGGTGGTGCATACGGTAAGGGTAACCGATGTTCCGGAGCGCACATTGCCGTTTGATACCACCCCATGCAAAGGCTCAGTTTATCGCATACAATTGCCTGTTTCCAATGAACTGGAATATTCCTGGGAGGATGGTTCCACAACGCCTTTACAGACAATCTTAGCCAACAGGACAGCCATTTTAACCATAAAGGATACCAATGGATGCATGGTTAAGGATACCATAAAGGTAACTTTCAAAGAATGTGGTGAACGGGATTTGCGGCTGGCCAATGTATTTACCCCAAACAACGATGAAAAAAACGATGGTTGGCGTGTTGAATACAAAGGCTGGGATAGCATACGTGTGCAAATATTTTCGCGATGGGGTGTGAAGGTCGCCGGGTATTCCCTGCCTTCGGAAGAGCACTGGAATGGCCGGGTGATGAATAATGGGCCATTGCTGCCTGAAGGGACCTATTTCTATTGGATATGGTGCTTTGATCGTGAAACCCAAACCGAGAAAACGGTGAGCGGTTCCATCAACCTTATCCGCTGATTTGGAGGTTTGTTAATTCCTGTCCCTCAACAAATGCTGCTTTTTTGTAGGATTCCTTTTTTAAAAGCCAAAACAGCAACAAGAAGTAGCGGATGTTTTTTTAATTTTTTTCAAAATATTTTTCACTTTTTCAAAATCAT
>CANKVN010000091.1 GCA_947487055.1 Flavobacteriales bacterium | reverse complement strand
CATCATCAATAATGAAAGCGCCACACAAGGCCAAGCACAAAACGCTGCGGCTCTATGGCATATCCCTGTGCCGACTGGAAGGCATTTGATACCCCGTAATTGACCAGGTAATTGTTGATATGCCCCATTTTCATGGTTATCATCACGGTTTTAATTTCGCCAGTGAAAAACACATCCGCCACCGGATAATTGCCCGCCCTGCGGCCCCCATCACGCACATAAAACACTGCCATATCCGGGCGATAAGCCCATGCTGCATAATCCGTTTGCCAGGCAACATCCGCACCAAAGCGCGCCAGCATGGCTTTCTTAAACATATATCCCTGCACATATACGGTGCTGAGTGTGCTAAACCGCGGTGCCGACCATACCTTTTGGTCTGAATACGATTGCAGATAAACCGTGTGATCCGTGTAGAGCTTGCCGAGCTGAACTTTAAGCCTACCGCGCAATTGGGAATACGTGAATTTGGCTGCCTGCCTGAAAATCGCATCGCCATGGTTATAAATCATGCCGTCTGTATTGCCCACAGTATAGGCCATTTCGGCAAGGAGTCGTTTTCCGCGGTACTGTGCACCGGCCTCCAGGGTTTGCATTTTCACCGGATTCCAGTTGTTGTATAGGCGAAACTGGTTGCTGAAAAAACGCTGCTGGAATAACCCCGGGGCATATTGCTGCTGTTGCAACTGACCAAACAATTTCAGGTTGCCGGAAACCTGCCAGTTCCCTTTGAGCAAAAAGCGGTAATCACCTTCATTGTATCCGGCCAGGTAGGAAGAGGCAAGGAGTGCAAGGTTCCATTGTTTGCCTTGCTGCAGCATCTCCAGGTGGGCGCCTTGCGACACGTATTCATCTTTGCCCGAAAGAAAATAGCGGGCTCCATAACCCATCCATTCGTAGCTGTACCAAACCCTTGCCATGCCATTGGTTTTGCCCCTTTTCCAGGAATGGCCAAGGCCAAGCCGGTTGCTAAGTCCGTTCCATACGCTGCTGTCGTTCAGGCTATCGCTGCTGCGGTAATTTTGGGTTCCATAAAAGCCCGTATCCAGCCGGAAATCCTGATAGCGGTAGGCTGTACGGGTCCAATCCATGCGGTGATAGGCATACAACCCTTTTTTTGAAAAGTTATAGCGGTTTTCCAACAAGTGGTGCCGGTTGGCATAAAATGATTTTGCTGTGGTGAGGCGAGGTTTGTACACCCCACGGGTATTGATTCCAAGGCCTTCTGTGGTATCGATGGCTGCGTCATCGTAGAGCAGGGAATCGTTTTTCAATCCGCCGTTTTCCAGACGTCGGGCTCGGTTCCAGGTAAAGACCACAAACTGCTTAAACCGCCCGTTTTTGGAACTGTAAGCGCTACCCAGTGCTGTTCCTCGGTGCAGTTGGTTTTGCCCGCTGCCAATGTAGTATTCGGTATTGTTTACGCTGCGGTAATCCAGGGTTATGTTCCAGTTTTTGCTGATGTTTTGTGTGTGCAAAGCCTCCAGGGCAATGAATCCGCTGCCGCCTTGCTGGTAATTAAAACGTGTAAAAGGCACTTTGGCACGGTAAAACGTGAAATTATCGGGAGATTTGTTTTGGAAAGGATAAGGATTGAAACCCGACTGCAAACCGGGTGCTGCGCCGGGCTGCAACACCAAACTGCGCTGCGGAGCGGCATAATGACCAAGATCCACATAGGGCTGGCCGGAAGCCTGTGCCAGGTTGTAGCGATGCATATAAGGCAGGGTGCTGTCCCATGTTGCAAAAGAATCTAAGCCCATGCTGAGGTCTGCGAAGCGCGCCGAGGCGGGATCGCTTTTGGCTCCGTTGGGTTTGCGCATGCTGTCGCTTCGGCCATTGGGCATTTCGCGGTCCGGTCGGCCAAGGCCTTCGGGAAGCTGGGCCATGGCAACATGTCCCAACAGCAATATCAACAAGAAGGTGATTCCGCGCATCTGCGTGCAAAATTGCAGGATTTTTTCGGCTTTATTGCGGTTTTGCCCGATGAATTGCAGGCGAGGTCAACAAAAACAAGGCCTGTATGGAATACATTTGTGACCATGTCATTCGGAACCGCCGCTTTATTCAGTTTTTTTTGGTCCACCATCAAGTACCTTATTGGCGTGGGCGTTGCCATGGCCGGTTTCCACAACCCTTTTTACGGCTGGCTGTTCACCAGCACCGGTGCCATGTTTGGCGTGGTGTTGTTCACCTACAGCGAATTTTGGCTAGAGGGCAGAATGCGTCAATGGTTTAAACCCAAAAAACGTTTCAGCAAAACCAAAAGGCGGCTGGTGTGGTTGCGGCTGCATGGAGGGCTTCCCCTCATCGCGCTGCTCACACCGCTCATCCTCAGCATTCCGGTAGGCACACTGCTCTGCACCACCTTCATTCAAGAAAAACACAAGATTCTTCTTTGGCAGGGCATCAGCATTTTATTTTGGGGCGGCCTCATATTCGGTTCCCTGGCCATTTTCGATGTCAACCTTGTGCAATACCTGAAACGCTGATGTTCTGGTTTTAGGGCAAAACCCTATCTTCGCATTACTGTGCGAAATCTTGCTTACTTCTTCGGCCTCACAGCCCTGCTGCTTAGTGCCTGTAGCCGCAAGGCTGCGCGCTGGGACAATAACGTGGCCCTTCCCCTGTTTAGCACCGAAATGACGCTGAACGATATCGACCGGCGCTTTCTGGTAAACAACGCCTCCGACAGCAGTTATACCCTGGTGTACGACAACCTCGTGTACAACGCACGCACCCTGCGCGTTACCGCCCCCGACACCAGCCTGAATACATTCTTCACCCTGCGCCGACTGAAACTGAGCGACCGCAGCATTGTACAGCGCATCACCCTGGCACAAATAAACCCCACTTTTCGCCTGCTCGATGGACAAACCATTGCCGTTCCGGCACAGAACCAAAGCGACCTAAGTCCTGTGGATATTGATGCATCTGCCTTTTTTGAAACCGCAACCCTGGACAGCGGATTTCTGGATATTTCCATCAGCAACGAACTGCCCGTGCGTGTTTCCTTGTTGGTTTTTGAGCTGCAAAATGCCAGCGATGGCTCTGTTGTGGCCAAAGATTCATTCCTCAACATCGACCAGGGCAGCAGTGCCAAAAAGAGCATCAACCTGCGCAACAAAACCGTGGGCAAAAACCTCAAAGGGGTTATTCGCCGCCTGATTACCGACGCCAGCAGCGGCGCTGTGCTTATCAATGCCTCCAAAGGGGTGGAAATAACCCTCACCGTGCGCGACCTGCGGCCCCGCAACGCCATTGCGGCGTTTCCCAACCAAACCGTAATTGAGCAAGACCAATCTCTGGTGTTGGATATGGGCGGTCCACAGATAAAGTTTTTTAAGGTTAAACAAGGTTCGCTGCGGCTGAAAGTAGAAACCACCATTCAGGAAAACATGACCATGATCCTGAAAATACCATCGGCCAGCTACAATGGCGTACCCCTGGAACGTGTGGTGAAAATGCCCGGAGCCAAACCCGGCAGCGTAGAGCGGCAGGAAGAAACCGTAGACATGAGCGGCTATCTGATTGATTACCGCGGCAAAGATCCTGCGGTGAAAGACACGGTAAATACATTCCACCAGGTGCTGCTGGTGACCCTGGACAGCAGCGGCCGAAAGGTGCAGGTTACGCTCAGCGACAGCCTGCGCATCAGCTATTCCCTCACCGGGCTTCTGCCCGAGTACGCCACCGGATACATGGGCCAAACCCTGAATAGTTCATCCGGAAAGGCTCCATTTGCTTTGTTTAAAGGCGCCGACGGCAACATCCTTTTCAAGGATTTTAAAGCCTCTGTGCTGGTAAAGAACACCATTGGCGCTGAAGGCAGTGTACGTGTGAAATCGCTGGAAAGCGAAAATGTTTTTAGTGGCAACAAGGTGAAACTGAGTGCCACACCCCTCAACAGCAAGGTGTTTATTGGTCCGGCCCCCTTTGTGTATGGACAAAGCACCGACAAGCAAGTGCTGCTGGACGGTGGCAACAGCAACATCAAGGCTTTTGTAGAAAACCTGCCCCAGTGGATCAATTACGATATCGACATAGAAACCAACCCCAACGGGAATGTGAGCAACTGGAAAGATTTTGTTTTTGACAATTCCGGTGCTGAAATTTACCTGCGCCTGGAAGCGCCTGCCAGTTTCACCATTGGTGGCCTCAACCTGCGCGACACCCAGGGCATAGAAGCCGCAAGCATTCCGCAGGTGCAACGCGTAAAAAGTGCCACAGTCATATTTGACATTGAAAACGATTACCCGTTTGAGGTGGGCATGAACTTTACTTTGCTGGATGAATATTTCAATCCCCTGGGCGAAGTGAGTGTGAGCCCCGGCAGTGTATTGCCCGGAAAAACCGGCCCCGGTGGCGAGCCGCTGGCTCCCTCCAGAACCGTTTTGCGCGCCAACATTCCCAAAGACCGCATAGAAGCGCTTCACAAAGCACACCATGTAGCCATGAAGGCCCGTGTGGTGGGCAACGGAACCCAGCAAAAGATTTACAACACCTACAAACTGAAGGTAAAAACCAGCCTGCAAGCCGAATATGAAGCACAGTTTTAACATTTTACTGATTATCCTGCTGTCGGCACAAACCCTGCAGGCGCAGACTAAGGACAGCACAGCCAAGGCCACCGAATTGCCTGCGGATTCCAAACCGACTGTCAATCTGCCGTCCAGGGATACTGTATTCCTCCTCCGTCCAAAAATGATTGGCGTTTCCCTCAACAGCGAAAGCGGATCTTCGGGCATGCCACTGGCCATTACAGGCCGCTTTTTATTGGGCGGTTACATCCCCGCAGAGCGGATTTCAGAAACCGAAGACCGGCTAAAAACGCAGGTGCGGGGCGGACTGGCATCTACGCTCAAGCTGAATGTGGCAGACAAGTTCTATGTGCGCAGACACCAGATGGGCGGTATCCGTTTTAATGACGACGCTTTCCGATTGGTCTTTCAGGGCAACGGCGCTTACATGGGGCAAACCTTGGATGCCCGCATCAGCAAAGCGGCACAATGGGACGTTGTGGAAATTAGCCTGGGTTTTGAAAAATTCCGCAGGCTCAAAAGTGGCAAAGGAAATATTATATTCAACGGCAGCATCAACCCCGGTTTGCTGCGCTCATACAGCGCTGTTAAGGACTTCAGGGCAAAGGTGTTTACCGACACGCTGGCCCAGGGTGTGGATGTGCTGTGGGGCGGGACAATACAGCGCGCCAAAGGTGGTTTTGGACTTAGCGTGAATGCTGGGATGACCTATGACTTCAACGCTGGGGCGTGGAATACTGTTTATCTGGGAATAGAAAATTTCGGTTTGTACCATACAGGCAAGCTGAACACCTACAGCCGATTGCCAGGCATGGCAGACAGCACCGTGCGTCTGCAAACAACGCCCACCAGCCTAAACAGGTTATTTCGCGGCGATTGGTTTGGCGACCGTGTGGATACCGTAAAACAACAGCTGGGGCTGGACAGCAGCCGCGGCAGCAAAACCTTGCTGGCACCTTTTGAATTGTATGCGAGCGGTATGCATAATAAGTTGGGCTGGGTTGCACTCAGATACCGGAATTTGCCCGGCTATCTGCCCCGGTTTGATTGGCAGCCAAACATGAGACTTGGAGTGGGTGCTGTGCGATTTTACCCGGGTATATCCCTGGGTGGATTTGACACATGGAACATCAATCTACTGAGTACCTGGAACTGGAAACTTACCCAACGCGGCGGTCTTTTTGTAAGCATGCGGCTGGAAGGCCTGGAAAGCCTGGCGATGCCCGGCCGCCTAAACGGCTTCGGTGCTTATGCTTCGGTGCGGGTGCGGCTGTGAGGGGGGGGTGATTGGTCTATTGGTTTAGTAGTTTAATTGTTTAATTGTTTATTAGTCTAATAGTTTATTGGTTTGTCTCGTCATGAAAAAGGTTGACAGATTTTAGGGGCGGGTCTGAGGGGCGAGACCAAGTCTGCTTGGCATACTGAGCACAACAAAGATAGACCCCTTCGCCATGCCTAGGGATGCCCGTTCCGTCGTATTATTTTTTGAAATGTTGCAAAAAGGAGGAAGTTATCGTTTATTATTGTGTTGTTTGCATGGGCTATCTAAGGAGCAAAGTATCCCCGGTTTAAGCGCAAAACATGAACAGCGACGAGTGTAACCAAAGTACAAACAACCCTAATGTAAAGGCCCTAATTTAATAATTATAGTAAAATGAAAGATAACGATGAAATAATTCAAGCGCTTTTGAAATTCCGAAATGAACGGGATTGGGAACAATTCCACAATCCAAAAGATTTGGCTTTAGCTATAAATATTGAAGCTGGCGAACTGCTGGAGTTGTTTCTCTGGAAAAATCCGGAAGCAGCCAATGTAGAAAAAGTAAAAGAAGAACTTGCAGATGTTTTTGCATTTGCATTTCTGCTAGCTGATAAATATGGCTTTGATGTAAAAGAAATTGTTTTGGACAAAATCAAAAATAATGGCGAGAAATATCCTGTAGATAAAGCGAAAGGAACAGCAAAAAAATATAATGAACTATGATAGTTTACCAATCTGATAAAGCAGGTTTTTTAGAAGATGTACTTACTAATAATATAAGTGATATTATTCATACTGCTTATTTCACAAAACTTGGGAGATCGACATCAAAGAATGAAATTCTGGCTTGGCAAAACTCAATGATGTACATGAACACAGTTCTATCAGATGATGATATTCCCAAAGATGCTAAAGTCTCTATAGAATTTCAAATTCCACTTACTTCAAATAGGATTGATTTTATTATCGCAGGCAATAACCATGATAATAGGGAGCAAGTTTTGATTGTTGAATTAAAGCAATGGTCAAAAGCATCTCTAACAAATGAAGATGCTATTGTTAAAACTTGGTTTCAACATGGAGAAGTCAAAACAGCACACCCTTCCTATCAAGCATGGTCATATGCTTCAATGATTAAAAATTATAATTCAACAGTGCAGGAGGAAGGAATAAATTTAGTGCCATGTGCTTATCTGCACAACTATACTCCCGACAACATAATTGATAATTCCTTTTATTCTGAGCATATTGAAAAGGCTCCCCTTTTTTTAAAGCCTGATGCAATCAAACTTCGTGAGTTCATTAAAAAGTTCATTAAATATGGAGACAGTAAAGATATTTTGTACCGTATTGAAAATGGCCGATTCAGACCTTCAAAACAGTTAGCAGATAGTTTGGCCTCTATGTTAAAAGGGAATGAAGAATTTGTGATGATAGATGACCAAAAAGTTGTTTTAGAAAGTGCTTTGGCAATGGCAAGGAAAGCTAAGCCCAACAAGAAACAAGTTCTAATTGTAGAAGGGGGGCCAGGCACCGGTAAAAGTGTAGTGGCGATAAACTTACTAGTTAAGTTGACGAGTGAAGGCTTGTTGGCAAAATATATATCCAAAAACTCAGCTCCTAGGGAAGTTTATTCAGTTAAGTTATCAGGAACGAAGAAAAAGACAGAAATAAATAATCTATTCGGAGGTTCAGGTGCTTTTATTGATGCAGAGTCAAATATTTTTGATGCACTTTTAGTTGATGAAGCGCACCGATTAAATTATAAAAGTGGTCTTTATCAAAATCTTGGGGAGAACCAAATATTGGAAATTATAAATGCCTCCAAGTTCTCAATATTTTTTGTTGACGATAATCAACAAATACATATAAAAGATATCGGGAGCAAAGATTACATTGAGGAATTAGCAAAATCTCAAGGGGCCGTTGTGAATTCATTGAAGCTACAATCACAATTTAGATGCAATGGATCGGATGCATTTTTATCGTGGATTGATAATACCATTCAAATTCGAGAAACAGCAAACATAAAGCTTGCAAAATACGATTTCGATTTTAAAGTTTTTGATGATCCTAACGAATTAAGAAAAGCGATTGTTGAAAAAAATAAAGTAAATAACAAATCGAGACTTGTTGCAGGTTACTGTTGGGACTGGAAAAGTAAAAAAAACAACTTGGTTAATGATATTATTATTCCTCAATATAATTTTGGAATGAAATGGAATTTAC
>CANKVN010000090.1 GCA_947487055.1 Flavobacteriales bacterium | reverse complement strand
TCCCGCATTGTTGGGGTGCTGCAGGACGCCCGCGATTTGATTCGCTAACAATGGACTTTTGCCGCGAATCCCAAAACCATTGATGAACGCGGTCCCATGCCCATGAAATTCAAGGAAAACGGGGTCGAGGTTTTTGTTTTTCGTGGAAATGTGCCCGTATACTGGACCTCCAATAGCTACAACCTGCAACCCAAAGGCAGCAACGGCGTAGAAATTCAGAAACACTATAGCCGATACCTGGCGGTATGGAACATTCACACCGATTCCCTCGATTATGTATTTGCCCGTGATTTGATAAAAAATCCGGAATTGCGTGCCCTGGGAACGGCCATGCTGGCTGAAGAGAAAGGAAATAAATTTTCGCTGTCTGCAAATCCGCTGGACAACAGCATGCCGGTAGAAATTGCCGCTTTGCCTGTGTTTTACCTGGTTATTGACGAATTTAAACCGGGCATCCATTTTGATTTATTGCTGCTTCTTGGCTTGTTTATGATGACCCTCGGATGGGCAGGACTTGCGAAGAGAAAAAAATGGTATTGGCTGTTGCTGCCGGTAAACCTTACATTCTGGTCTTTGATTGCGTGGCTTTATCAGCGCGGGGATTTGTTCTGGAACCTGAAAACCACCGCATTATTTGCCCCCGAGGTCTATGCATCCTCGGCCTATTTCCCCAATTTGGGGGTTTTGTTGGGCGTAAGCATCTGGTTATATTATTTTATCACCTGGATTCAGCAATTAACCGATCATTATTCGGGTAAACTGCCCAATTGGTTGAAACGCTTTTTATTGCTGGTGAGCTTGTTGCTGCTCTATGTTACCTCTCTGCAAATTCTGAGGGAAACGGCCTTGCTGGTCAGGGATAGCTCGGTCAATTTTAATTTTCACGATATCCACCTGGTCAATATTTTCTCAATCGTAGGGCTTGCAGCAGTGGTTATCTGGTACGTTATGTTGTTTCGCCTGTTGCAGCAGGTAAAGCTTTTCGAGGCCTACTTAACCCTAAGCCAGCGGCGTTGGTTTGCCGGTATTTCTTTCGCAGGATTTTTTGCGTACACCTGGTCCACACAACCCGGTTGGATTGTGCTGGGTTTGCCCGTGATTGTGGCCGGTTTGCTGGTTTATGATCTGGCGTTTAAACAACACAAAGAATGGATCCGCGTAGGGTTGAAAATCCTGATTCCCAGCCTGGTAACGGGCCTGATATTTAACCGCCAAATTTCCATCAAGGAATTGGAGGTACGGGAAATTCTGGCTGCAAAACTGCTGCTCCAAAACGAAAAAGAACCCTACAACAGGTTGGTTTCCACCGAACAAAAATTACTCTACGACAAGGGTGTGGTGGATTATTACACCTGTACAGACGAAACCAAGAACGAGTTTGAGAAACGGCTAAGGCAATTGTACTTTTCGGAATACAGCGAAGATTTTGAACTGCTGATATTTGATTACAATGCCCTGGGCAGGGGATACCGCGAAGAAAATCCATTTGATTATCTCACCATCAACCAGTTGTTTTTCAGCAATGTGTGCAAACCGGTTACCGCGCGCTTTGCAGTGGTGAATGAGCGAAAACTGAAGGGAAGTTACCTTGGACGCTTTGATGTTGCGGATAAAGGAATTTATCTGGGTACTTATTTTGTGCTGCTAAAACCAAGGATTACGGCAACGCAGGGACGGTTATCGGACATGTTTAACAAAAGTCCGCTGGAAGGATTGTTTCTTGAAAATGGCTACAGCTATGCGATATACAGCAACAACAAGCTGGGAAGGCGCTACGGACAATATAACTATACGGTGCAATATCCGGCCTGGGGAAAAGATACCCTGATCAGCGCGGAGGACTACAGCCATTTTACCTATTCCGATGAATTGGGAAACGTGATCATCATCAGCAGGCAAAAAGGTTCTGCGCTGGAAGCCTTGTCAGGTTTCACGGTAC
The DNA here is from genome assembly GCA_947487055.1 of Flavobacteriales bacterium. GTDB lineage: Bacteria > Bacteroidota > Bacteroidia > NS11-12g > UBA955 > RGEC01. The sequence goes on along the minus strand of CANKVN010000090.1, from coordinate 6,560 downwards.
TGGGTATCGCGGGTCTTTGCATCACCCTGGTCTATTACCTCACCATCCTGCTGCGGCAATTTATACTAAGCTACCAAACCGCTACTGTGGCGCGTTTGCGGCTGCTGAACGTGTTGAAAAACCGTATTCCGTTTACCGCGGGTAAAGAACTTTTCCTAAGTTCCAAACTGCAGATTTATGTTACGCTGGTGGTGTTTGTCACTTTTGTGGTGGTGCTGTTTGTTACCATCAATTATTTCCGTACCAATTATGGATACAGGCAAAAGGAAGCACTTTGGAATAAAACCACCGAAATAGCCAATGCTATTGGCACACAGGCCAGTGTAGATGCATTGTTTAATAAGTTCCAAACCGGATTGATTTATGATTTAAGCAACTATTACAACACCGATATCAATTTGTATGATGCAAAGGGGAAAATGCTCATCTCCAGCAACGACAGGATTTATGAGCAGGATATCCTGGGCAATTTGATGAATCCGGCTGTTTTTAGGAACCTGAATGGCGGTAGCTCGGGTTTTGTGGCGGAGGAACAAATAGGCGATTTGGGCTTTATTTCGGCGTATTACACCATTTTCGACAACGACCTGAACGTGAAAGGTTACCTGAATTTGCCTTATTTCTCCAACCGCAAAGACCTGTATCGCGAGATTTCCAATTATGCGGTTACCATCATCAACCTGTTTGCCCTGGTTTTTGCCCTGGCAGCTATCGTAGCCTATATTTTGGCCCATCGCATTACAGGACCACTGAATTTAATCAGGCAGCAAATGGGGTTGGTAAAGCTTGGGTTGCCCAATTCACCCATTGAGTGGCAGCACAATGATGAAATTGGATTGCTCATTGCAGAATACAACAAAATGATTCTGGAACTGGAGGATAGCACCTCGAAACTTGCAGAGAGCGAGCGGCAAGGAGCCTGGAAAGAAATGGCCAAGCAGGTTGCCCACGAGATTAAAAATCCGCTCACCCCCATGAAGTTGAGTTTGCAGCATTTGCAATTTGCCATTCAGCGCAATGATGAAAACCTGCAGGAGAAAATTAAAAAAACTACCCAGTTGCTGATTGAACAAATTGATTCCCTTTCCGCCATGGCAGAAGAATTTTCTTCATTTGCCAAAATGCCGGAACCCAAAATGGAATTAATTAACCTTACCCATGTGCTGGATTCGGCGGTGTCGTTGTTTAGCAAGGAAGAAAATGCAACCCTGGATTATCTGCCTTTGTCTTCAACAATCATGGTGATGGCAGACCAGCACCAGTTGGGCAGGGTGTTTACCAATATTTTAAAAAATGCCATACAGGCCATACCGGATGACCGAAAAGGGTTAATCCGAATTAGGGCTGAAGTTACCCCGCAGCAGGTGAATGTTTCTTTTGAAGACAACGGCATTGGCATTTCTTCCGATTTAAGGAAGCGCATATTCAGTCCCAATTTCAGTACTAAAAACAGTGGAATGGGCCTTGGACTGGCCATCAGCAAGCGCATTGTTGAGTTGTTTGGCGGTAGCATACATTTTCAAAGTGTTGAGGATAAAGGAACAACCTTTTATGTGATGCTGCCCCTGTACCTAAGCAGTTAATGGGTGAATGCTGCAGCTGCGATATGGCGCATGGTTTTTTTGCTGGTAATGCTGGGTTCGGCAGGGCTTGGCTCCGCGCAGTCGCATTCCCGGAAGGTTAAATCCGCAGAACCGGTTGTTTTTTTAGATTCAGGCTTCATCATCTCCACCACACTGCAAGTGATGTGCAAAGACTCTTTGCTGCTTCCGCAGAAGGATTACGCTTTACTTGCAGACCATCACCACATTAAAATTAACGCTGCCTGGCTAAATAAAGAGCTGATTGTTTCCTATGCCGCTGTTTCCGAAGATTATTTCAGGGTAAGGCGTGTATATCCCATGCGCGTAGATGTTTTGCCCAGTTCCATTTACGATGCAACCACACCGACTGCTGTGGATGGCACCTCGCAAAGTGAATTGCAGACTGATGGCGTGCTGCTTCGGGGAATTTCCTTCGGAAATGCGCAGGATTTGGTGATGAATTCATCGCTGAATTTGCGGATGGGCGGCAACATTGCAGAGAATCTGTATGTGGAGGGCGCCCTCACCGATCAGGAATATCCTTTTCAGCCCGAAGGTACCACCAGCAGCATTCAGGATTTTGACCGGGTTTACATCAAGGCGCAATCCAAAAAGATTTCTGTTACGCTGGGCGATTATGCTTTTGTGGGATTGCCAGACGCCTGGTTCTCCAAATTCGCCAAGAAAAACAGGGGCATTCAGTTGCAATTTACCGACGCGGTAAAAGGTTGGAAAACCCATATAGAAGGCAATGCAGCATTGGCAAGGGGTCGTTTTTCGCGCAATGAAATTGCCGGAAAAGAAGGATTGCAGGGCCCATACCGGTTAAGTGGTTCCCGAAATGAGCCTTTCATTATCGTGGTTTCCGGAACAGAAGTGGTTTACCTGGACGGAAAGCGCATGGAACGTGGTTATCAGGCCGATTATACCATTGATTACAACCTTGGTGAAGTTACGTTTACCCCGAGACGCCTCATTGCCCAGAACAGCCGCATTGTGGTTGAGTTTCAATATACGGATAGGTTTTACAGCAGAATGGTGGGCGCTACCATGTTTTCTGCCGAAAAAAACCGTTTCACTTACTACGCTTCTGTTTACAAAGAAGGCGATTTGCCGGCACAACCACTACAGCAGGATTTAACCTTGTTCGACAGCAGCCGCATGCTCGATGCCCGCTCCATCATGGCACTGGCCGGCGACAACCAGTCAGCATCGGTGATGACAGGTGCGGTTAAAATAGCAGATTTTAATTATTCCGCACCCAATTACTGGTTCAGAGACAGCGCAGGAATTTCTTTTTATCAGTATCAATCCACCCCGGATTCGGTACGCCAGTATTACCGCGTAAATTTTTCGTATGTAGGCGCTAAAAAAGGCAATTATGTACTTTCTGCCACTACAGCAAACGGGAAAGTCTATCGTTTTATGCCTCCGGTTTCCGGTGTTTTGCAAGGCGATTATGAACCTGTGCAATTGTTGCGCACCCCCAACAGCAGCAGCCTCAGTGAAGTGGGGGTAATCTGGAAAATTATGCCCGGAAATTCGATTAAACTGAGTGGTTCACAGTCTTCACAGGACAATAACCTGTTTTCCGGGCTGGATGATAAAGATAACCGTGGCAGGGCCCTGGCAATGGAATGGAAGCAAATGCATGTCTGGAAACAAAACCAAAAGGATTCGAGTCGGCGCTGGTTTGTGAAGAATAATGTAAAATCGGAGTGGAACTCCAGCAGTTTCAAAACCATTGAGCGCTTTAGGGATGTGGAGTTTGGCAGGTTGTGGAACCGGGAGCTTTTCAATCCCGAAAATGCAACCACAGCCGGGAACAACAAATACCTTCAACACATGCTGGAAGCAGGAAATCGCCATGTTCAGGCACTCACCCGGGTAGGCGTAAATCATTTTGGAACCAATGAAGCCAAGTACCTTGCGGTGAAACTGAGGGCAAACTATCAGGGATGGTTTCTGGAGCCGGAATGGGAAACCAGCAATGGGGCCGTTTCGCAACTTACCAACCAATTCAACCAAAAAAAAATAGCGGCCGGTGTGCGAAAAAAATACTGGAGTGCAGCGTTTAACCGGGTATCGGAAGAAAGTTTATTCAACGGAATGGCCGGACTAACCGCCAATAGTTACCGGTTTCAGCAATCAGGATTGAATATGGATGCCCAATCCGGACGGATAACCTGGTCGGTGGAAGCAACCGACAGGCTGAATTTTTCGCCAGCAAATTTGTTGCTTGAACGCGCAAGCCGGGTTGGCTCACTGGGCTCAGATCTTAAACTAAATACGCGCAAATCCGGATTCCTGAAAGTGGGCTACCAGTTCCGCAATATGCGTTTGCTCGACAGTTCCTTCAGGGAGCAATTTGCGGGTGAAAAACATACAGCAGCGCGTATGGAGTGGTCGTTTCCGGCTTTGTCCAAGCGGGTTTCGGGCAATGTTTTCTACCAAACGCTGTCTGCCCGCGAGCAGCAACGGCAGTTTGCCTATTTCGAGGTTCCTGCCGGTCAGGGGTTTTATACGTGGAAAGACTTTAATGCCAACGGCGTGCAGGAGGTTAGCGAGTTTGTAGAAACGCCTTTTAAGGATCAGGCAAGGTTTGTACGCCTCTTGCTGCCAACCGGAAATTTTGTCAAAGCCCAGTCTGTGGAATTTAACGGAAACCTCATGATCAGGACCAAAAACAGCGCGCAACGGCTCCAGTTGTCAAACCGCACGGGCTGGAATTATCAGGGCAGGAATATCGCCAAAACCGGAATGGTAAAGTTTTTTCCTGTGTTTACGCCACTTTCCAGCGACAATATTCTGGCTGCCAATGCCTTGATAAGAAACCAGGCAGAATTGGAAGGCGGAAAATGGTCTACGCAGTTAACATCCCTGTTAAAAGGATATAAAACCTTGTTCGGTCAAGGTCAGGAATGGCGGAAAACGAATGTCCAGACCGTGTTTCAGCGCCTGGATATTAAACAAAAATGGCAGCTGCGTTCCAGTTTGGAATGGAAATCAACCCAATCCAGCTCGGCCATTCAGCCGGCCAATGCCTTTGCATACCAAAACAGGTCTGCTGAACCAATGTTGGTTTTGCAAGTGGGTTCATCCATGCGCATTTCCGGAGGTTTGCGCTATGCCGTAAGCGATACCGTATCCGGCAGCAGGCTCGCCACCCAGCAGGATTACAGCCTGGCAATAACACGCAGTATTGGCAGCAAAGGCATGCTGGATGTGCGGTTTAGCCGGGTCAAATTTAATTATACCGGAGAATCGGGTACTGCCTTGGCCTACGATGTGATGCAGGGTTTTACACCTGGATCCAATTTGCGAATCAATACGGAATTGAGGATGACCTTGTCGGGAAATGTGCAGCTGTTGCTCAACTACGAAGCGCGCAAAACCGCCGAGCAGCAATTTATCCATATTGGCAGGGCCGAGGCCCGCTACCTGTTTTAATCCGGTTGAATGAAACCTGTACTTTGTTTTATTTTTTCAAAGCCGGCACGGGTAATGGCTGCTTTTGCAAATTGCGCTTCAAAATCCTGCTGCGTTAGGTTTTTCCAATCTTCAGCATCCCAGTCAATCCATTCTCCTGCCTGAAATCGAGGTTCTTGTGCAGGTTCCGAAAAGCGGTTCCACGGGCACACATCCTGGCAAATATCGCAACCAAAGATCCAGCCTTCCATGTTGTCTTTAAAATGACCCGGAATGGGTTCTTTCCGCTCAATGGTGAGGTAGGAAATACAGCGTGAGGCATCAACCACACCATCCTGAACAATAGCATCTGTAGGGCAAGCGTCAATACACGCAGTGCATGAGCCGCAATGGTCCGTAACCGGAGAATCAACGGGCAATTCCAGGTCGCATATCACCGTTGCAATGAAAAAAAAGGAACCAAATCCTTTTCTAAGGAGCAAACTGTTTTTCCCAATCCAGCCAAGCCCGGATAAGACGGCCCATTGCCTTTCCATAACCGGCGCACTGTCCACAAACACCCGCCCCGAGGTTTGCCCGACATGTTGTTGCAACTCTGCCATTAGGTTGTGCAGTTTGTCTTTAATTACCCTGTGGTAATCTTCTCCGTAAGCGTATTTGGCCACTTTGGGTGCAGCCGGATGTTGGGTTTTTTCGGGATAATAATTATAAAGGAAACACAAAACACTTTTGGCTCCGGGAACCAGGAGGGTAGGGTCCAACCGTTTTTCGAGGTGGTTTTCCATGTAAGCCATGCTGCCATGAAAATCATTCGCAAGCCACTGCTTCAGGCTGTCTTCCTCTTCGCTTAGTTTTCTTGCTTTGGCCACGCCAACCGCCAAAAAGCCATGTTTTTCTGCAAGCGACTGCAGCGTCGTTTTTATGGGGTCCTTCGCTGCCAGCATGGTGAATTATTTCTTTAGCTTGTCGGCAAAAAGCTTTTTGAATTTGGCCACTTTTTCACCAACCACAAAACGGCAATAGGGCTGTTCGGGGTTTTCGGTGAAATAGTCCTGATGGTAGGCCTCTGCGGGATAATATTGTTCCAGTGGCACAATTTCGGTAACGAAGCCACCTTCCCACAATCCTGCTTCCTGAGCAGCATCACGGCTTTTGAGTGCAATCTCCTTTTGTGTTTCGTTGATGTAGTAAATGCCGCTTCGGTATTGGGTACCAACATCATTGCCCTGTCGGTTTAGTGTTGTGGGGTCGTGTATGCGCCAGAAAACGGTCAGCAAATCTGCATAGCTGGTTTTTTGGGGGTCGAAAACAATTTTCACCACCTCGGCATGCCCTGTTAAGCCCGAGCAAACCTCACGGTAAGTGGGATTCTTTATTTTACCATTGGCATAACCGCTTTCTACCAGAATTACGCCCTCCATTTGCCGGTATACGGCATCCAAACACCAAAAACATCCGCCTGCAATTACAGCAGTGTCTGTGGTGCTATTCTCTTGTTTTTCTGACATTTTTTTCGTATATGGGGTATTGGAATTTTTTTGGGTACTA
>CANKVN010000089.1 GCA_947487055.1 Flavobacteriales bacterium | reverse complement strand
AGCATCCGGAGGAACAACTACCGGCGGCGGGGTTACCAGGATTTTTACGGTTGCCCACGCGGTATCGGCACTTGGGCAACCGCGGTCATAAACCATGATGCGGTAAACCACCGTATCTGCGGAATAGCTGTTGCAGGTGGTGTTCCATTTAAACTGAATGCTGGCAGTTCCTATTCCCCGGTTCACAGTTACTGCAGCTGTATCGGAGCCAAGCATGCCGCCTTTTTTAACCCTGAAAGCCCTGATTAGCAGCGTATCATAAGGATCAGGGTCGGCAGCCCTCAAGGTGAATGATATGGGTTGTGTGGCAATTACCTGCACGAACGTATCTTTTGTAAAGGGCTTTTTGTTCAGGTTTTCGAAATCTATTTTAAAGATGGCGTTGTTGCAATTGTTGCTGTTCATGCTGCGGCTGTATGCACCCGGCGTTGTAGGGAACAACCCATTTCTACCACAACCTGCGCATACCGACTGATAAATAATGCCTTTTTTATCAAAACGGCTGGTTCCGCCATCCACATGCTCCTCAGCATCCTTGCTGCCATTGGATATGCCACCAAAAAATGTTGCATAAGCAAGGGCATTCATGTTTTTGCTAAACACAGCAACATAAAAATCGCTGCCATCTGTTACCTTCTGAGCAGCATCCGGGGTAACCGGCAAATTATTGGTATTTCCTGTGTTGCGGTGCTTTTTAGAATCCCCGCTGGTGTTGTCCGTCAGATAATTGTTGGTAGCACCTCCCCATCCGGAAACAAATATGCGCTCGCAGCGGTCTACCAGAAAGGCCGAAGGGCTGATGTTGGGCTGGTTGCTGTTTGCACCAAATGTGGTGCTCATCGTTAACGTGTTTAGTCCGGTATCATACCTCACAATAAACTGGCCTTTGCCCGGCTGGTTGTATTTGGCATTGATTATGGGAAAAACACCTTCTGTCTGGCCATAGAAAAATGGATTTCCGGAATTATCAGTCTGCGCAAAATAAGCCTGCTCATATAAAGGCGTTCCTACATGCAGCCCTGCTATTGCTTTACCGGTATTTTTATTGAAGCGAAGTGCCATGCCATCGGCAATACCGCCCTGGTAGCTGTTTTTAAAAATACCTGCAAGCATGGATGGCAAATCTGTGCTGCTGGTGCCTCCACTGGCATAGAGATCGGAATGCTTGCCCAGGGTTACGCCATAAAAGGCATCATAGCCGGTGCTGCCAACAATTTGAGACCATTTTAACTGTGAGAGCGTATTGTTGAATGAAAAAAGCACGCCATCTTCCTTTCCCCCAAACCAATTGCTGTTGGAGGATTTGGGAAAATCTGTACTGTAGGTAAATCCGGAAACGAAAACCGATGTGTCATCGGTGATGATTTCACCGCGAAATTCATCGGCATAATTGTACAGCAACGGGTAATCATCAATCGGATCAACGGCCCTGTTGGCACCTACGGCGTCCATGCCACTGCCACCTAAATAGGTTGAGGCCAGCAATGAGCTGCCATCTTTGCTAAGTTTGGAAATGAAAAAATCATAATCACCCCTATGCGTTTTTTGGTAGCCAGCGGTTGTAACCGGGAATGACTTGCTTTTGGTGCTTCCCATAACAAAGAGGTTGCCAGCCTGATCAACCACCATGCTGTGTGGCTGTTCGTTGTTTTCGCCACCCAAGTAGGTGCAATACAGCAGTGTGCTGCCGTTTGGCGAAAACTTTAATATTGCCGCATCCCGTGAACCGCCGTAGCCAAGGCTTTCGCTTTGGCCGCCTCCAAACTGTATTTGATATGCACCGGGTGTTACAGGAAGTCCGGCATTGAAAACCGTACCCCCGGCATAGGCATTTCCCAATTCATCGTAAGTTCCGGAACATCCAAAATTATCGGCCCTTGAACCACTAAAGGTGCTGAATACCAGGACCGGATCGATCACTATTTTCTTAAACCTACGCTGCAACTGATTTTCAGGAATGTTTATCCCAATCCAGCCATTGTTTTCTTTATAATTGGCTTGCAGGGGAATTTCTTCCTGGTTTACCAAACCAAATACTTTGGGCAAATTCTCTTCCATGTTGCCCAAATTTGTGGCAATACTAAGACTATTGTTTGACAGTGAAATTGCATTTGCCCCCCAATACCGCCATGCAATTTGTGCCAGTTTGCCCGGTTTATCGCAGATAATATTGTATTTAACCTTCCCTTGAAATTCAAACATTTCCAAATCCACACCCGAATAAAGATTCTTAATGCGGATGGCGGGCCAGGCGCGAACATGGCTGCCCTGATGTGCTCCATAGAAATAATGGTATTGTTCCTGAAAAGGGGTACCTGAACCTACGGCATGCTTAAAATCGGCACCTTTGAAGGCAAGAAATAGTGCGTGAGCGTTGATGCTGAAATGATCTGTGTTCCTTTCGTGAACGCGTTCTGAGGCGGCAGGATCCCAGCTGTTGATCCAAATTCCGGAATCGGTAATCCAGATATCGGCATTGGACATGGATGCCTTGAATGACACATGCGAAGGCCATTGCCCATTGTTCTCCAAAAATTTCAGTTGAGCCTTTACAGAAAGACTCAAGCTACAAACTATGGAAAGCAGCAGCGGAAATAATTTTCTTCCGAAATACATGTGTTTGTTACAAATTTCGGATTTTTGCCCCATCGTCACAAATTAACAGACGTAAAATTAATGCGAATCGTTTTCTTTGGAACCCCTGAATTTGCCGCATACTCCCTAAAAAGGCTGTTTGATGCGGGAAAAAATGTTGTTGCGGTGGTAACAGCACCAGACAAGCCAGCCGGCAGGGGGTTGCAAATGCAAAGCAGCGCCGTAAAGAAAATGGCATTGGAATTAGGGCTTCCGGTACTTCAGCCCGAAAAACTAAAAGCGGATTCTTTCATTCAGGAATTAAAGGCCTTGGATGCAGATTTGGGTATTGTAATAGCATTCAGGATGATGCCCGAAATGGTTTGGAGCATGCCCCGCCTTGGCACATTCAACCTGCATGCCTCGCTATTACCCAATTATCGGGGTGCTGCACCCATTAACCATGCCATCATACGGGGCGAAAAACAAACCGGGGTAACCACGTTTTTTCTGCGCCACGAAATTGATACCGGCGATATTCTACTTCAGCAAGTGGTAGCGATTGAAGATGATGACAATGCGGGTACCTTGCACGACAAACTCATGGTATGCGGTGCCGATTTGGTTTTAAAAACCCTGGACAACATTGAAAACGGAACCGGCACCACCATCCCACAGGTGCTTACCGGCAAAGAAAAATCGGCGCCTAAGATTTTTAAAGATTTCTGCAAATTATCGGCAGAGGATTCAGTTCTGGACAACCACAACAAGGTTAGGGGATTGTTTCCCTTCCCTGCTGCATGGCTTGAAAGCGAATATGGAACTGTTAAAATTTTGGAAACAGCCCTTCATGCTATCCCATTGCATGTGCATGAGACAAATCTGGCAATCTATAATAAAGGATTATTCATGCGCTGTAAGGATGGATGGCTCGAAGTAAAAAAACTTCAACCCGCTGGAAAGCCCGCTATGACAGCCAAAGACTTCATAAATGGATTCGCCAATAAAAAATAATTTGCAATAAAAATTTGCATTTGTCAATCCGGTTACATAAATTGCATTTCAAGACACCTAAAAAACCACAACGCCTATAGCATTCAACCATACTCCTTAAACTGTTTTATTTAATTAACCCAAAAAAAGGAGGATGCTATGCAAAAACAATTCATTTCCGATGGCGCGCTGCTGAAAGTTTATCTTGAAGGCAATGAGAGTGCTCTTGAAACGCTTATTAAGCGTCACAAATCCAGGATTTTTACCAGCATTTATCTTTTGGTTAACGACAGGTACATTGCTGAAGATATTTTCCAGGAAACATTCATTAAAATTATTCACTGCTTAAAAAGCGGCAAATACCGGGATGAGGACAAATTTTTACCCTGGGCCTTGCGCATTGCCAGAAATATGGCCATAGACAGCATCAGGCAAAGAAATCGTATGCCATCCATTGTTACCGACAGCGAAGGCAACGACATTTTCTCCTACCTGGATGTTCGCGAAGTGAGCAAAGAGCAGACCATGATTGAAAAAGAAGACACCTCTTCCCTGCATGGCTTCATCAACAAGCTTCCCGCAGAGCAAAAGGAAGTACTTATTCTTAGGCATTATGCCGATTTGAGCTTCAAGGAAATTGCTGAACTTACCGGCCACAACATCAATACCTGCATAGGCAGAATGCATTACGCCCTCATTAACCTGAGAAAAATGATGCAAAAATCTTTGGTGCCGTTAAAATAATTTTTCGGGATTTGCGTTAATAGGTTACAATGCGCCTATGACACGAGAAATTACCAACGAAGACATTTTACTATTGGTTTATGGAGAGCTGAATCCGGAGGATAAGCAGAAGGTTGAATTAGCAATTGCACAAAATCCGGAACTAAAGCAATATCTGCTCAGCGTTCAGCAATCCAAACAACTGCTCAACACCATTTCAGAAGAGCCCCATCCCACTTCTGTAGCTATCATTCAGGAATTTTCCCACGATAGCCACACGGAAGCCGTTTGATGAGATAAATCACCTAAAAAAACAGACCTGTCTCCACAGAAACTGTTTTTTTTATTTAGGTTTGCACTGCAATCGCAGTATGAATAGGGTATTTTTAATTGGCATATTTGTTTTATTAACCATGGGGGCTTGCGGCTCCCTGGAAATCACCAGGCGTTATCACAACCGTGGTTTCCAAATAAGTTTTGCGCAACGGGATAAAAAGAGCCATGCCCTGCCCAAACATGAAAAGCGTATCAACAACCCAAAAATCAGCCGCGATTTCCCCTCAGTGAGCCAAACCCCGTCTAAATCAGAAGAAGGAGAAACATTGGTTTCAGAGAGGCAAACCAGTCCAGCCTTTGCAGATTTGAAATTAAAAGCAACAACGCCTCCAGTTAAACCGGTATTAACAGCAAAAAAGCAATTCATTCATTACGGTAAAATCCACCAAAATAACGCCGAGAAACAGGTTAAACAATCCTTCAAAAAACAGTCTCCTAAAGACAATCCCGATGAAGGCAGCATTAAGTGGATATTATATTTGATTCTGTGCATATTCATTCCACCGCTGGCCTATTACCTCATTAAACGATCAGCAGATACCCTATTCTGGATTTGCCTTATTTGCTTCCTGTTCGCATTTACTTTGTTTGGCGGTTCAAGAATTGGCCTCTTAGGCCTTATCAGCATTGTGATTGCACTGCTTGCCTTGTTCAATGTTTAATCTTTAAAAAATCTTTCATTACCTTGACTACACAAACCCAATATCTAACTGCCGTTCCTAAACTTGACCTGGCTGATTTTACCCATGGCAATGAGGAACAAAGGCAAAAATTCGTTCAGCAACTGGGCAACGCCTATGAAGACATCGGTTTTATAGCCATACGCAACCATGGTGCGGATTCGCAGCTGCTGGCCAATCTGTATGCGCAGGTGAAGGCCTTTTACGACCTGCCTTTGGAAACAAAACTAAAGTATGACGATGCTGACGGAGGCGGACAGCGCGGATATACCGGTTTTGGGAAAGAACATGCCAAAAATTCCAATGCGGGTGATTTGAAAGAATTTTGGCATTTTGGCCAATGGGTTGAGGATGGCGATGAACTGATTAATTTTTATCCAGCTAATAAACATGTAGATGAGTTGCCTGAATTCAATGTTGTGGGAAAGGACATTTACCGTGCCCTGGAAAATACCGGAATTCAAATGCTGCGCGCCATTGCTTTGTATCTAAACCTACCGGAACATTATTTTGATGACAAGGTGCACAATGGAAACAGCATTTTAAGGCCCATCCACTACCCCCCAATCAATGCAGAACCAAACGGATCAATTCGTGCAGGCGAGCATGAGGACATCAACCTGATTACCTTACTGGTTGGTGCCAGTGCAGATGGCCTAGAAGTGCTTACCAGACAAGGTGTTTACGTTGGTGTTACCGAGGTTGAAGACCACATCATTGTGAATGTTGGCGATATGCTGCAGCGCCTTACCAACGACCGCCTTAAAAGCACCACGCACAGGGTTGTAAATCCACCGCAGGAACAGTGGCATCTGCCACGTTATTCCATACCCTTCTTCATGCATCCCCGCCCGGAAGTTTCCCTGGCGTGTTTAGAAAGTTGTATTTCTGATGAAAATCCCAAGAAATACGCTGATTGCACAGCCATTGACTTTCTAAACGAGCGCCTGAGGGAAATTGGGTTGTTGAAATAACCCTCATTTAACCATTATTTTCTTATTAATCATGGTTTCACCCAACTTTACGGAGAGGGTATAAAACCCTGTACTTAATGTTTCAATTGAAACTCCACTGCTTCCGGAAACGTCCCTGATTGTTCCTTCCCTTACCAATGCCCCAACAGCATTGGTGATGCGATAGGTAATTTCCTCATAGCCACCTACACCGGCGATATTGAACATAAGCTTTCCAGATGCAGGGTGAGAATAGAGGTTTACCTCAGGGTTTTCAGTATTTCCATTATTAAAATATGAAACACAGGACGCCGATAAAGATTCAGGCTCGGATTCCATTTTCGTTACCAAACGGTATTCATTCCAACCTGTTTTTGGATTAATATCCCTGTATTTATAGGAATTAATAGGACTAAAAGATCCATGTGGATTAACTTTTCCCAAAGTCTCAAATACCCCATTTTTTAATTTCTGGACCTCAAAATACTTCAATCCAAGTTCACTTCCGGCCGTCCAATTAATTGCAACAGAGGATCTTTCGCTATGACATTGAAAATCATAAAGGGTAATTGGTAGCTGAAAAACAAATGTGGAAGCGGTATCGAAACAGCCATTTCGTTTGCTATGTAGCGTTAGGCTATAGATTCCACCTTCAGAAATGATCGGGTCTTGCCTGGTTGAAATAAATCCATTCGGCCCTGTCCAATCCCAAGCATAGCCTGTGGAAGGACCAAAATAAGGTGATGATAACACACTATCACTGAGGGGAATATTCCCTCCAAATAGTACAATGAGATAAAGCGGACCACTGACAATGGTATCATAAACTATCGCTTCAGCAATAGGCTTTATGGTATCTATCAACACAATTACGCTGTCCTTGAGGGTATAACATCCCCTTATTGGAGCCGTTTCAAGGTAATATTTACCGGGTTTGTTGTAGGTAATGACCGTACTATCTGAATTGTATCCGGTAATGTTGCCATTGGCTGATCTCCATTTGTACCATGCCAAGCCATAAGCAGAATCTGCATACATGCTGCCGGTTGGATTGTTACACCGCAGTGTATCCAATCCTTTGATATCGCTGATTACCCTTGGATAACGCCAAAATGGATAGGGACCTGCAAAATCTTTAGGAGCCGAGGTGGGCGCAACAGATGTCTGGCTGTAAAACATCAGTGTTCTATAAGGAATGGTACAAGGATCTATACCATCAAAATAGGCAGGATCTACACCTATAGCGGTGAAATTGATGGACATTTCTATGAACTGATTAACCCTGTAGAGACTATCCCAAGCGTAGCCTCCCGCAGTAGCAGACCCCCACGGCGTGGCCATGCAATTATATAAACTATTCGCTGAGCCTTGCGCAACAACCGTTGAGGCGCCCCCAACCGGTAAAATTTCGGCATATCCAAAACTGGTCGATTTAGAACCTTGCCCGTAGAAAGTTCCAAACCTGAAATTAACGGGTAGTCTGCCGGCACCATTCCTGAAACTGTCATAAGTTGAGCGCCTTACCCAAACCTGCGGTTTCAGGGTAAATGAACCTGAAGAGTAATCCATGGTAACGCACATATCGCCAATAGCAGCTACTTTTCCCGAAGGAAGTAACCACCAGGCTACCCTTCCGCCCTGGGAACCAAGGTTTTTTAATTGGTTGACCGTGGTATCAAGTTTAACATCCTTAACAAACAATTCTGCTGTGATGCTTTTGGAACCGGTGGTACCAAAAACGCCTACGCCAAAATAGAAGAATAAGGAATCCTTTACAGTATTGCCTTTGCGCCTTATATGGCTGTAGAATTCCAAGATATCCGTTTTGCCACCCATGCTCGAACTGCCAATAATCCAGGTGCTTGGGTCATCGATTAATTTCACACCACCAGGGCCTGTGATGGAGGTTTTGTCAACATCCGCCTGATCTCGGGCATAGAGCGCATCAAGCAAGATGGTACCATTGCTTCTGGTTAATTTAGGTACGGCCATCGGCTGTGAAAAAACATAGTTACGGCGGGCTGCTGCAGATGTTCTCAGCAGGTTTTTTATATAGGCTGCCCCAGTGGTATCGATAAGGCCTACCCCATTTGAAGGCGCCTTCACCTTTTTGCATTTGAACCAGTCATCGGATGGTTTTCCTTTGGTAACAGTGCTGGCTGCACCACCATGAAGTGCTGTATCTGCTGCCAAATCTCCATCGATTCCGAAACCTCCTTCAATTCTGCCAGTGCCAACGGACTGTGCAGATAAAATAGCGGCAAACAAACAGCTTGATAAGCA
>CANKVN010000088.1 GCA_947487055.1 Flavobacteriales bacterium | reverse complement strand
CAATGTAGATGCCTGCGAAACAGACAAGGAAGCATGCTTGGCCATGAATGTGGATGCCGTGCAAAACCTGGCTATACTCTCAGCGGAATTTGATTGTCAGCTTATCCACCTTAGCACAGATTTTATTTTTGACGGGACCCATCCCATGTACAGCGAAGACGAGCAACCAAACCCGCTTAGCTATTATGGATGGAGCAAATGGGAAGGGGAGAAAAAGGTGATGCAATACGCCAAAAAATGGGCCATACTGCGCACCGTTCTGGTTTATGGCGTTGTGGCAGATATGAGCCGAAGCAATATCGTATTGTGGGCTTACAATACCCTAAAAAGCGGAAATCCTGCCAAAGTGGTGAATGATCAGTTCCGAACACCCACGCTGGCCGAAGATCTTGCAATGGGGTGTTTTTTGTCGGAAGAACAGCAGGCACAAGGTATTTACAACATTTGCGGCCCCGATTATATGGGTGTGCACGAACTGGTAACCCGCGTTGCGCAACATTTTGGATTTGCTACCGATCAGCTGTCGGTGGTGAGCAGTGAAACCCTGAACCAGCCTGCAAAAAGACCGCCAATAACAGGCCTTGACATTGCCAAAGCCAAACAGGATTTGGGCTACAGGCCACATACTTTTTCCGAAGGGCTTGATTTGGTAGCCAAACAGGCGGGTTGGTAAAGCCTTAATTTACCGGGCCTTCTCCCATTTTTATTTGGATTAAAATCAACCAATGTATTCAATAGGGCCAATTCCTGAGGGTTTTTGCCTTGGTTTTTCAATGTCATAAATACCTAATTATGCAGTATTTAATTCTCGAAAAACCCATATCAAAAGGGATTTTGATGGTTTTTGTATGAATTTGCTGTTTTATGGGCTGGTGAAGCAATTACCGGCTACAAACCTGATTTTTGGGCATGGCGCATTGGGCTATAATTGATAGGCTGTTTTTGTTAAACCAAGAGGGTATGACCAATATCATAAAGAAAATAAATTACAGAAAATGGAATTAACTGCTTTAATGCCCCGACCTTTGCACTTATGTCACAAATGGATGTGCGCCTTGAAGTGATGCGTTCACTCGAAGGAGAAATTGCTGGTTTTACGGAGAAATACCTTATTCCCGTAGAGAAAATCTGGCAACCCGCCGATTTTCTGCCGGATTCACGCGAGGAAAACTTTATTCAGAAAATAGCAGAGCTGAAAGAATCAGCCCGCGAGTTGGATTATGATTTTTGGATAGTATTGATTGGCGACATGATTACCGAAGAAGCCCTGCCAACCTACGAAAGCTGGCTCATGGGTGTGCGCGGAATCAACCAGGTGGAAAGCAACCCCTGGAGCGATTGGATTAGGCAATGGACTGCCGAAGAAAACCGACACGGTGATTTGCTGAACAAATTCCTCTACCTCAGCGGAAGGGTAAACATGCGCGAAGTGGAAATTAGTACCCAGTACCTCATCCTCGATGGTTTTGACCTTGGATTGGATACAGATCCGTACCGCAACTTTATCTATACCAGTTTTCAGGAACTGGCTACCCATATTTCACACAAAAGGGTGGGCGAACTTGCCCGAGACAAAGGCAACCACCCCCTGGAACGCATGTGCCGGACCATTGCAGGCGACGAAATGCGCCACCACCTTGCTTACCGCGAATTTGTAAAAAGAATCATTGAAGTGGAGCCCTCAGAGGTGTTGCGTGTGTTTGCAGATATGATGAAACGCAAAATTGCCATGCCGGCCAACCTGTTGCGTCAGGCTGGTGAATCCGTAGGGCAGTCGTTTCAGGCTTTTGCCGATGCAGCACAGCGCCTTGGGGTTTATACCGCCGATGATTATGTCAATATCCTGAGAATTTTGCTGGCGCATTGGGAAGTGGACAAACTGACCGGATTGAACGAAACCGGCGAAAAATCCCGCGATTACCTGATGGCCTTGCCAGACAGGCTGGATAAATTATCTGCCCGAATGAAGGTGCCCACCGAAAGCACCCGTTTCAGTTGGGTTGATCCCTGGGGAAAATAATATTTTCCGCTTTTACCGGATTTTTGGTCTTAAGATAAAAAGCCTTCACCAAAAGCGCCGCCCCGCGGATAGCTTAATCCTGTGTATTCCGCCAGGCCGAAATTGCTGCCAATATGCGATGATTACCATTTAAAATCCGCAGACTCTCTATTACCTTTACACCTTCCTATGGCCGAAAAGAAACTCTTTCTACTCGACGGCATGGCCCTGGTTTACCGGGCCTTTTTTGCCTTTAATCAAAATCCACGAATCACCAGCACCGGGCTCAATGCCAGCGCCATGTTTGGGTTCACCAATACGCTGCTGGATGTAATCAATAAGCAAAAACCCACCCACCTGGCCGTGGTTTTTGATACCGATAAACCCACTGACCGGCACATAGAATACGAAAAATACAAAGCCCACCGCGAGGAAATGCCAGAAGACCTGCGGCGCAGCTTGCCCTATATTCAGCAAATTATTGAAGGGTTCAATATTCCTGTAATTACCCATGATGGCTACGAGGCCGATGATATCATCGGAACCTTTGCCCTGCAAGCCGCCGATTTGGGTTTTGATGTTTACATGATGACCCCTGATAAGGATTTTGGGCAGCTGGTGCGTGACCATGTTTTCATTTATAAACCCGGCCGCATGGGCAACCCCGACGAAGTGCTCGGTGTGCCCGAAGTGCTGAAAAAGTGGGAAGTGGAGCGCGTGGATCAGGTTATCGATATCCTGGGACTTTGGGGCGATGCCGTAGATAACATACCCGGTGTTCCCGGTGTGGGCGAAAAAACCGCAAAAAAACTTATACAGGAATTTAGCTCCGTCGAGAATATTTTGGCCAATACCGACAAACTGAAAGGCGCCATGAAGGAGAAGTTCGAAAACCACCGCGAACAAGCCCTGATGAGCAAACGCCTTGCTACCATCAATATAGCTGTTCCTGTGGCGCTGCATCCCAACGACCTCATTCTAACGCCGCCTGATGAGGAAAAACTTAAAGACATATTTGCCCTGCTGGAATTCCGCACCATGATGAAAAGGGTTTTTGGCGAGCCTGGTGCAGCGGCAACCACAAACAACAAACCCAGCATGCAGGGCAGTTTGTTTGATGTGCCCCAGGAGGCTGCAGCACCCGATCCGGTTCAGGAATTTAAAACCATCAATGATGTAAAACACCACTACGGGCTTTGCACCACCGATGAGCAAATACAACAGGCACTGCAAGCCATGGAAGCAGCTGCGGAGTTTTGTTTTGATACCGAAACCACAGGCCTTGTGGCATTCGATGCCGACATTGTAGGGCTGGCGCTAAGCAGCAAGCCTCACGAAGGTTACTATATTCCCTTTCCACGGGAATTTGATGCCGCCAAAACCCTCTTTGCCCGTTTTCAAGGATTGTTTTCCAGCAACAAAGTCAAGGTGGCGCAAAACCTGAAATACGACATGATGGTTCTGCAACGCTACGGCATTTCTATTGCAGAGCCTTGTTTCGACACCATGCTTGCGCATTACCTCATCGAACCGGATATGCGCCACAACATGGACCTTTTGTCGGAAAGCTACCTGCACTACAAACCCGTAAGCATAGAAAGCCTGATTGGCAAAAAAGGCGCTGCCCAGATGAGCATGGCCATGGTGGATGTGGAGCGGGTGAAAGAATATGCGGTAGAAGACGCAGATATCACGCTACAACTTAAACAAAAACTTGAACCAGAGCTTCATAACAGAAATGTAGGTAATGTTTTCCATAAATTGGAAATGCCTTTGGTGCCTGTGCTCGCCGGGATGGAACAGGAAGGCGTAAGGATAGATACCGGCTTTCTGCAGGATTACAGCAAAACCCTTTTACAGCAAAGCTTGGAAATACAAACCCAGATTTTTGCGCTGGCAGGAGAAGAATTTAACATCTCCTCTCCAATGCAGGTGGGTAAGGTGTTGTTCGAAAAACTGAAACTGGTGGATAAACCCAAAACCACCAAAACCGGACAATACCAAACAGATGAAGAAACGCTTTTGTCGCTCTCTGGCGAACATGAAATCATACAGCGCATCCTTGATTTCAGGCAATTGCAGAAACTAAAAGGCACCTATGTGGATGCTTTGCCACAACTGGTAAATCCACGAACCGGCCGCGTGCATACCTCATTCAACCAGGCGGTTGCTGCCACAGGCAGGTTAAGCAGCCAGAATCCCAATTTGCAAAACATTCCCATCAGAACCGAACTGGGCAAGGAAGTGCGCAGGGCTTTTGTGGCCCGCGATGATAACCATGTTTTGCTAAGCGCCGATTATTCCCAGATAGAACTGCGTGTAATTGCCCATGTGAGCAAAGACGAAGGCATGATGGAAGCATTCAGGCAGGGTATAGACATCCATACCGCCACAGCTTCCCGCGTGTGGGGCGTCCCTTTGGAAGACGTAGACAAAGACATGCGCCGCAAGGCCAAAACAGTCAATTTTGGCATTATTTACGGCATTTCTGCTTTCGGATTGAGCCAGCGGGTGGGCATTTCCCGCAAGGAAGCCAAGGAAATCATCGACAACTATTTCGAAAAATTCCCCGGCGTTAAGCAATACATGGACAGCACCATCGCATTTGCACAGCACCATGGCTACGTAGAAACCATTCTGGGCAGGCGCCGCTACATCCGCGATATCAATAGCCGCAATGCCACCGTTCGCGGATTTGCAGAACGCAACGCCATCAACGCGCCCATCCAGGGAAGCGCTGCCGATATGATTAAACTCGCCATGATCCGAATCCATGAATGGCTTGAAAGCAACCATCCCGAAACGAAAATGATTTTGCAGGTGCATGATGAATTGTTGTTTGATGTACCAAAACAAGCCATTGATACCATTGCCCCCCATATCCAGCATCTGATGCAGACAGCCATGAACCTGGAAGTTCCGGTGGTGGTGGAGTATGGAACTGGTGATAACTGGTTGCAGGCGCACTAAAGGGTTGGTTGCTTAGCGATACCTTAATAGTATAACCCTTTTGCAGGAACGAGGGCGCACCACCAGTTGAACGGCCCATAAATCCCGGTCGAATCCCCGACCTGATTCATCCAATATTTCAGTACATGTACTTATTTATTTGCTTATTTTGCATTGCTTTATGAAAACGAACCACGAAATCGATTATAAACTGCATGGCGAAGAAATGCAGTGTGTGCAAATTGAGCTGGACTCGCAGGAGACCGTTATTGCGGAAAGCGGCAGCTTCATGTTCATGGACGATGATATCCGCATGGAAACCATTTTTGGAGACGGCTCTGTTGCTGGTGGTGGCGGATTTATGGGAAAAATACTCAATGCAGGAAAACGCCTTATTACCGGAGAAAGTTTGTTTATGACGGCCTTTACCAATGCCGGAAACGCCAGACGCACGGTATCGTTTGCCGCGCCCTATGCGGGCAAAATCATCCCATTGGACCTGTCCGAACTTGGTGGCAAAATTGTTTGCCAGAAAGATGCATTTCTTTGCGCAGCCAAAGGCGTTAGCATTGGCATTGAATTTCAGCGACGCCTGGGAACGGGCTTGTTTGGGGGTGAGGGTTTCATTATGCAAAAACTGGAAGGCGATGGCTTGGCCTTTGTTCATGCAGGTGGTTTTATCATGGAACGCACCCTGCAACCCGGCGAAACCCTGCGCGTAGATACCGGTTGTCTGGTGGCCTACACCAAAGACATTGATTACGATATTGAGTTTGTGAAAGGCATTAAAAACGCCGTTTTTGGGGGCGAGGGGCTGTTTTTTGCCAAACTGCAGGGGCCCGGTAAAGTATGGCTGCAAACCCTGCCAGTAAGCCGTCTGGCGAGCCGCATATTGTCTTATGGAACCGGTGGCCGCAAGGAAGAGGGCAGCATACTGGGCGGCTTTGGCAATTTGCTCGACGGCGATTGATAAAAAATAAGATATTTGTTGCCATGAAAGGCACTTTAAAACAGGTAATGCTTTACCTGCTTATTTTTCTCTTAATTTCCCTTACCGTACTGGTTATTCAGGAGCTTGACAGTTTTGAGCTTCCCAAGGTTGTTCAGGATATCAACAGCGGTGTAATCGGCGCAATTTTAACCACCATTATCACCTTGCTTTTGCTGGCAAACCAATCAGAAATTCAGGAAAACCAGACCAAAAACTCGGTTATCTACGAAGAAAAATTAAAAATGTTTAATGATTTTCTTCAGGTGCTCAATGAATCATTGATAGATGGTAAATTAACATCTGCAGAAATGAAAAAAATTATATTTTCTTTCTCTGTAATCCGCATACACCTGAGCAAAGACGGAGCCAATAAAATTGCCAATTCTATTTCCAATATAGACAATGAATTCTTTTTTGTTGATGAAAACTATGTTCCCAATTTCGACAAGTATATCGATCTGTACCACAGCATTTGCAACGTTTTGCGGGAAGAACTATATGCAAACAATAAAGAAGTTTCTTTGGATAGGTTCAATTTCGATAATTTTATGGAAATAGCCTACAAAAAGCGTCTGTTTAAAGTGCCTGTAGACAATATAGACAAAGCCATTCAATACTACAGGGAAAACCCTGCGGTGCTTGCTCAGGATACCGAAGGGACCAATATTTATTTCAAATTGTCCAACGAATTAATCGATAGTATTAAGGGTGTTTATTTCATGGTTGATGAATTGATAGCGGCACAAAACCAACCCAACATTACCAAGCGATTTATTCTCAATCAGAATACCATAAACAGCAAAGTATACCTGGGTAAGTTGAATGTTAAATATTCGGTAAACAACCACGAGTTTGCCACCTTTGCCATTTCGGAAAAAAACAGGCTGTTTTTCAAAATAAAATTTGCTAAGCCGGTTACCTTCACCTTTGAGGACGATACCCCGTTTGAAGAATTCAGGTCGGAGATCAATAAAGAATTACAACGCTATTTTTCCATGAACAATAAAACCGCTTAAGCAATCGTTTTAAAAATGATGAATATTCCAAAATCAGGCCTATTTGCCGCGCTGTTGTGTGCCTTGTCTTTCGCCAATGCACAAGCGCCTGTTACTACAGAAGAGAAACCCTACATCGAGGTTACCGGCACTGCAGAAACAGAGGTTATCCCAGACGAAATATTCGTGCGGATTGAGATCCGCGAGCGCAGCGTAAACAAAAAGAGCATCACTGTTTCCGAGCAGGAAGAAAAATTAAAAGCAGCCCTCAAAAACCTGAAAATAGACCTCAAGAACCTGTCGCTGGCAGATGCCAATGCCGATTTCGTGCGGGTAGACTGGCGCAAAAAAGGGGTGATTACCCAAAAAACGTATTCCCTCAAGTTGGGAAATGCCAATATCCTGGGCCTTGTTTTTCAGGAGTTGGACAACCTGGAAATCACCGATGCGTTTGTTTCACATGTGCAACATTCCAAAATAGATAGCCTGCGCAAGGAGGTAAAAATTAAAGCCATCAAAGCAGCCAAAAGCAAGGCAGATTATTTGCTAAACGCCATTGGCGAGAAAACTGGAAAAGCATTGATAGTAAGGGAAAACGATGTTCAGTACCAGCAACCCTGGGTTGGTGCCAATGTGCGCACCCTGCAGTATAAGCACCTTGAAATCGAGAACTCAGAACCCGAGGAATCCATTGATTTTAAGAAAATTAAGGTAGAGAGCAGTATTTATGTAAAGTTCGGAATTCAGTAAGGCGATTATTTGCCTTCCTGTTTTTTCCATTTCACCTTGCAGCCAATGGCTTTGGTGAAGGTTACTTCCGGGTCTTTTCCCGCAAGGAGAGAATTCACAGCCTCTTCCACGTATTTCTTATCCGCAGCCGCTGCATCATCCGAGTTATTGTCGATGGCACCAACGTACTTCACCACAAACTTCTTCTTTTCCTTCTTTACGATATAAACGTGCGGGGTCCGTTCAGCTCCCCACAATTTTGCCACTTCCTGGGTTTCATCGTGCAGGTAGCCAAAAGCAAATCCTTTGTCTTTGGCACGTTTTTGCATTTCAGGATAGCTGTCATCTGGGTATTGCACAGCATCGTTGGGGTTAATAGCCAGTACAGGGTAGCCTTGCGATGCGTACTTGCTGTGCAGGGCTATAATGCGGTCTTCGTAGGCCACAGAAAAAGGACAATGGTTGCAGGTGAAAACCACAATATATCCTTTGGCGGATTTGTTGCCGGATAAACCAATTTTTTTGCCATCGGTGTTTTTAAGTTTAAAATCAGCAACGGTATCTCCGGGCTTGTAGCCCATTTGAGACTGTTGGAATCCGAATGCCAGCATCAGTGCGGCGGAAAATAGCAGGTGTTTCATATTATTCTTCTTGGTTTAGGATTGCATCAATAAAACGCATAAGGTCATCAAATTGTTCGAATGCGTCCAGGTGGGCGAATTTTAGTTGTTCAAAAACAAACCATGTGGCGGGCAATGAACCTCCCCATGCCGTATCAACAGCATCAATCAGCAATCCCGCATCCTGGCTGCTAACAATGTAGTGCTTTCCGGGAATGCCGGCGCTCTCAATCTTTTGCTTTACCCGCGCAGTGTCCCGCATCCGGTCAAAGGATACAAACACAAAT
>CANKVN010000087.1 GCA_947487055.1 Flavobacteriales bacterium | reverse complement strand
CGTCTATGTACATTTCCATAAACCAGCGGTAAACTTCATTTGGGTCAAATTCGCAAAGCAGCATAAAATTACCCAGTACCATAAGTCTTTCTATATGGTGATTATATCCTGTAGTCAGCAGTTTTTTTATACAATTGTCAACCGGTGCAATGCCGGTATTACCTGTGTAAAAAGAGGACGGGATTTTTCGGGTAAATCCCCAGAAATTGCTGTTGCGTTGTTTGCTGCCATAGTGCACATAATACAACCGCATAAATTCGCGCCAGCCAACAATCTGCCTTACGAAGCCTTCCAAAGAAGGCAGAGGGACCTGGTTTTCAAAAGCGTAATCGATGGCGGCATCAATTATTTGCTGCGGTGTAAGCAGGCCGGTGTTTAGCATGGGGGTCAGCACCGAATGGTGCAGCCAGTGTTCGTTTTGCACCATGGCATCCTCGTATGGACCAAAGGCATGAAAACGGGTTTGAAGAAAATCGTTCAGCCAGGCTTTTGCATCTTCATGGTTGCAAGGATAATTGAAGTGCTGATTTGGTATACCCGGATTGCCTCCAAAATGTGTGTTTGTGTAGGCTATGGCCTCCTGGTTAAAAACATTGGATTTGGGAAATGATAGGGCAGGTGGGGTCTGGTTTTTGGGATACCGAAGCCGGTTATCTGCATCAAAAGTCCATTGACCACCCACAGGTTTGCCGCTGTCCATGAGTAGGTTTCGCAATTTGCGCTGGCTCACATACCAATCGGTTTGGATGATGGATCCGTCTTTTCGCGCGGGTAGCTGTGTTTGCGCCTCATTGAGGAAAGAAGGCGAAGGTATCGTGGTCAATGGCAGTGGGCCAGCCTGTAGCCGTTTGCTCAGCCAATTGTCGCAAGGATCGTAGCACAGGATGTCGCTAAATCCCTCAGCGCTCAGCTCAACGAGGAGTTGGCGAATATCCGAGAGGGTGTTCGTGCTTTCAATGTAAGTAGCCTCAATTTTGTTTTGGTTCAGGAAATGCAGGTAATGCTGCATGGAAGCGCGGTGCAGGACGATTTTTTGTTGGTGAAAAGCAAATTGCCGAAAGAAGAGGTGTTCTTCCACAAGAAACACTTTCCTGGCGGTTTTTAAAGCATCAATGTTTTGAAATAGCTGATGCGGAAAAATGAGAAAAGCTTCCACAGGTAATTAACAATTGGGGTGGGGAAGGGTTTTTATTCAATGTCAATCTCGGGAAATAAAGTCAGTAGCCAAGCCAACGGCTGTAAATAATGATGAAAAGTGCCGTATTACAAATATGAGCGTGCTATTGTGGTGTTGGGATAAACTATCCTTCAAACACCTTGCTGCCAACCCGCACCATGGTGCTGCCGCATGCTACCGCAATGGGGTAATCGCCGCTCATGCCGATGCTTAGTTCGGTAAAGGCTGCATTGTCCCGCATACTGCTCTTTTTGAGTTCGGTAAATAAATTGGCTACCTGCTGAAATTCCGCCTGAATTTGCGCTTTGTCCGGGGTGTTGCTGCCCATGGCCATAAGACCACAAATGCGCACGTTGGACAGTTCTTTACATTCGGGGGATTCCAGCAGCTCCTTTACCTCTGCGGGGGCCAGGCCGAATTTGGTCTCTTCCTGTGCAACAAAAACCTGTAGCAACACATCCTGCACCTTGTTGATTTTCGCGGCCTGTTTGTTTATTTCCTGCAGCAATTTCAGGCTGTCTACGCTGTGAATTAGTTGGACAAAGGGGACAATATATTTTACCTTATTGGTTTGCAAATGCCCTATTAAATGCCATTGAATGTCATTGGGAAGTGCCTCGTATCGTTCCATTAAAGGCTGCACCCGGTTTTCTGCGAAGGCGCGCTGTCCAGCTTCATAGGCCGCTGAAATTTCCGGAATGCTGCGGTATTTACTCACCACAATCAGTTGGGTATGTGGGCCCAATTCTGTTTTAATCCTGTCCAATCGTTGTGCTATGCCGTTCATTTGCTGTAAATTTGTGGTAACCTTGTTGCTGCGCAAAATTACCATAGCCTGCTTGTTTATTTTCGCTTCCTGCGCGAAAAAAGCCCCACTGCCTGCAGTGAAGATGACAGACATTATGACTGATGTGATGATGCTGGAGTCTACCAACGCCATAGAATACAACCATGGCTTGCTGCCCGATAGCCTTTGGGAACAGGATTATGCGCAGGTTTTTAAAAAACATCAGGTGGACAAAGCAACGTTCAAAGAGGCATTTCTTTTCTATCAGGAACACCCCGAGCAATTTTCAAAAATCATGGAGGCGGTGATTACCCGTTTGCAAAAATTGCAACTCCAGCGACAAACCGAACGCCCTTGATTTATCCGGCAGATTTTGAGCGCACCATTGGCTTCGACCGCATAAGGGAAGCCCTGCGCAACCGTTGCAGGTACGAATCCAGTGCTTTGGCTGTGGATAGGATGCCATTTCTCACCGAGCTCCCTGCGGTTCGCGTCCGCTTCAACGAAGCCGATCAGTGGCGCTCTTTTGCCGAAAAACATCCTGCTTCTATGCCTTTTGAAGGCAGCAAAGACATACTGGGATGGCTGCATGGCTTGTCGGTAGAAAATTACTTTTTCAGCGAAGAACAATTGTTTGTTATCCGCAATACCACCCAAAACTATGAGCGTGTGGCGGCCGTTTTGTATAAGAACGAAATCGATTATCCCTTGCTGGTGCAGCTGCTGCAAGGAGCGGGTGAACTGAAACAAGTGGTTTTGGCGGTGGATGGCGTTCTCAACGAAAAAGGACTGCTCAAGCCTAATGCCTCTGTGGCATATTCCAAAATAAGCACAGATATAGAGCGTTTGGAAAAAGAGGTTCGCAGTTTATTGCGTTCCCTGTTCCGTTCCTGGCGCGAGGCGGGTTATACTGCAGATACCGAACTCACTGTGCGCGAGGAGCGCACAGTTGTGCCCATAAAGGCAGAGTTTAAACGTAAAATAAACGGTTTTGTAAAGGACATAAGTGCCACAGGGCAAGTGTTATATATAGAGCCGGTGGAGAGTTTGGAACTGAACAACAGGTTGAAGGAATTATACGCCGAACGACGCCGGGAACGTGAGCGTATATTGCTCACCACCACAGACAAGCTAAGGCCATATCAGGAAGGGCTTGCCAATGCGATGGATGCCTTGTGGAAGATGGATTTTATTGCCGCCCGTGTATCCCTGGCAAGTACCATGCAT
Source organism: Flavobacteriales bacterium (assembly GCA_947487055.1). GTDB lineage: Bacteria > Bacteroidota > Bacteroidia > NS11-12g > UBA955 > RGEC01. The sequence continues at coordinate 5,738 of CANKVN010000087.1, read as the reverse complement.
GCCCAGAAGCCAACGTTGTCGGTATCTTCGGTGCTTTCGCTGAGACAGGCAAGAAATCCTTTATTACAGCAGGAAAAAGCTGTTCCACTGGATTTGGATCTGGATAGCCAAAACCGGCTGATGATTATCTCAGGGCCCAATGCGGGCGGGAAGAGTGTGGCTTTGAAAACCGCATTTTTGTTGCAATACATGGTTCAGCACGGCCTGGCCATACCAGCACTTCCGGAAAGCGTTTGCGGCATTTTTACCGGCATGATGATGGATTGTGGCGACGGACAAAGCATTGAGGCCGGATTAAGTACTTTCAGTGCACACCTTACCCACCTGAAAGCCATGACAGAAGCTGCAAAACCGGGTTTGTTGTTTGGTATTGATGAAATCGGCAACGGCACCGATCCCAGATTTGGCGGCCCTATTGCCCAAACCATTTTGGAAACACTGCTGGAAAAAGGGGCAACGGGAATTGTAACCACCCATTTTAGCCGGCTAAAAGAATGGGCTGGCAATACAGATGGGGTTATCAATGCCGGAATGGCCTACGATACAGAACACCTGCAGCCTTTATACCGTCTTATTCCCGGTAAACCCGGAAGCTCCTTCGCTTTGCAATTGCTCAGAAAAACCGGTTTTTCTTCCCAGACCATTAAGCGTGTAGAAAGTTTGAGCGGTGAGGAGAGCGGAAAAACAGAAGAATTGCTTATGGATCTGGAGCAACAACAACAACAGCTTAGCCGGATTACACAGGAGTTTACCCAAAAAGAGAAACACCTTTCCCTGCTGCTGGAGGAATACCACTTGTTAAAATCGCAGCTGGAATCAAGGCGGAAAGAGATTTTAGAACAATCCCGCGAAAAGGCCGGCAGGTTGCTTCAGGACGCCAATAAGCAGATAGAGAAGACCATTCGTGAGATAAAAGAACAACAGGCCGATAAAGAAAAGACCCAAAAAATCAGGCAAGAGCTGAACCGTTTTCAGCAACAGGTGGAAACCAAAGAAACCGAGGTTCCCCGCAAGGCATCCAATGTGGTGAAAAAACCGGGCAAAACAGAACCGGTAAAGCCCATCAACTGGTTGCCGGGAATGGCTGTAAACAATGTTAGTACCCAGATGGTTGGCGAGGTTATTGAAGTGAAAAAGGAAAAGCTGAAGGTTGCGTTTGGACTGGTTCAGGTTTGGATGCCTAAATCCGAAGCCATACCAGCAAACCCATCAAAGCAAAAGGGTAATGCTGCCAAAGCCGGTGGTTTTAACTGGGTAGAGCGCAATGCTGCGTTTTCTCCGACGCTGGATTTAAGGGGCATGCTGGCAGATCAGGCGCTGCAAAGGATGACTACGTGGATGGAAGAGGCTTATGCCCTGGGCCAGTTTCACCTGAAGATTATACACGGCAGGGGAGATGGCATCCTTCGGAAAGCCTTGAGGCAGCATTTTAAAACCATGTCATTTGTGAGAAGCTACCACAGCGAGCACGAAGAAAACGGTGGCGATGGTTGCACTATTGTGGAATTATTTTAAAATTCTGGTATTTGCCAAACAGGGCAACACGCATTTGCCGCCACACCTTATCTTTGCCATGCTATGGCTACAATCATTGACGGAAGAATAGTTTCTGCTGCCATTCGGGAGTCTTTGTCCCGGGAGGTGCAAACCATGGTTTCCAATGGATTACGTCCACCTCACCTGGTGGCTGTTTTGGTGGGCAATGACGGCGGAAGCCAAACCTATGTGGGTGCAAAAGAAAAAGCTTGCCACGAGGTTGGTTTTCTGGGAACCGTAATTCGTTATCCCGACACCGTTTCCGAGGCCGAATTGCTGGCCAAGGTTGACGAAATTAACCAAAATGAGCAAATAGATGGACTCATCGTGCAATTACCTCTTCCAAGGCATATAGATGAAAACAAAGTAACCCTCGCCATACGTCCTGAAAAAGATGTGGATGGTTTTCATGATGTAAATATGGGCCGCCTTGCCAAAGGTTCTGATGGGATAAAGCCCGCAACACCCTACGGGATTACCTTAATGCTAAAGCATTACGGCATTGCCACCGAGGGAAAGCACGTGGTGGTGATAGGCAGGAGCAATATTGTTGGCCGTCCCATGAGTATTTTGCTTTCCAATGCAGGCGAAACGGGCAACGCTACAGTTACCGTTTGCCACAGCAAAACCCAAAACCTGAAATCCTTTACGCTGCAGGCCGATATTGTGGTGGCAGCTTTGGGTAAACCAGGTTTCCTAACCGGTGATATGGTAAAAGAAGGCTGCGTGGTTATCGATGTGGGAACCACCCGCGTGGATGACCTCAGTAAAAAAGCAGGCTGGAGACTTTGTGGTGATGTGGATTTCGAATCTGTTTCTGTCAAAGCTTCCGCCATCACACCTGTTCCTGGCGGTGTGGGTCCCATGACCATTGCCGGCCTGTTAGTCAATACCCTTAAAGCCAGAAAAGCAAACCTTGCAGCCCGCACAGCCTGAAGATATCGCAGCGCTGCCGGTAATGGAGCAGTTCTACACCATTCAGGGTGAAGGGGCGTTTGCCGGATATGCAGCCTATTTTATTCGCCTTGGCGGATGCGATGTTGGTTGCGTCTGGTGCGATGTGAAAGATTCCTGGGATGCCTCCAAACATCCAATGGTTTCAGAAAAAAGCCTGGTGGATGCAGTCGTTCATTCAGGTGCGCCCATTTGTGTGATTACCGGCGGAGAACCTGCTATGTATGACCTTACTTCATTAACCGGTTTGCTAAAAGCTGCCGGTGTACGAACCCATATTGAAACTTCGGCCGCTTATCCTGTTGTTGGTGACTTTGATTGGGTGTGTATTTCGCCTAAAAAATTCAAGTTCCCCCTGGAATCGGAAATGCTAAAAGCGAATGAGCTAAAAATCATTGTATTTAATAAAAGCGATTTTGAATGGGCGCAAACTTGGTCCAACCAGGTAACTTCAAGCTGCAGACTATTGCTGCAGCCCGAATGGGACAAACGCGATCAGGTAATGCACTTGCTGGTGGATTTTGTAAAGCAAAACCCACGTTGGCAAATTTCCCTGCAAACCCATAAATATATCGGAGTGCCGTAACGTTTTCCATTTTAGCAGTCAGGTGATATTGATGTGTGAAATTCTGGTCCTGGATTTGCATTGTCTTTGTTAACTTTGCTTTAATGCGAAAATCGGCAGTTTTGATGATTTGGGTATTTGCTCTTGGATCGGTTGTTAAAGCCGGCCCCGGACCTATTCCATCAAAATACTACGACCTTTCCAAGTACAAACAATTTTCAGACAGTACGGGAAAGAAAATCACCAGTTTTTTCGACTACTTCCACAAAACCGGTATTTTCAATGGGACCTATCTCTTTTTCCGAAACGATAGCCTCATACAGGGAGCCCATGGCTATGCCAATTTCGGGAAACCCGACACCCTGATTAATGATGATTTATTCCAGCTGGCCTCGGTGAGTAAAACCATCACGGGTATTTCCGTTTTGATGCTTCAGCAGGATGGACTGTTGTTGATAGACGACAGCGTTCACTGGTATATACCAGAACTTACAAGGCGCAACCTCACTATCCGCAATCTTTTGTGCCACATGAGCGGTCTTCCGGATTATTTTTATTTCCCATCGTATTTGTGGCCCAATCCCGCGGCGCATATGAAAAATGCGGATGTGGTCATTCAGTTGAATCAACAACCTGAGCGTAGTTTTGGAGAACCGGGCACTTATCATTCCTACAGCAATACCAATTACGCACTGCTGGCCTACATCGTGGAAAAGCTCAGCGGTATGGATTTTCGGACCTATACAAAGAAAAATATTTTTGAGCCTTGCGGCATGAAATACAGCCACATTTGCAACCACGATAGCATTCCGTTGTTTAATTATCCGGTGCAGGGCTACGATAAACGCAGGGTTTTTGCTGATATTCCACACAACGGTACCACCGGAGATAAAGGGGTTTATTCCAACGGTGTGGAGATGCTCCTGCTGGACAGGGCGCTTAGGTCGGATTATTTATTGAACAAAAGCAGCAAAACACTGATGTGGACCCCTCAGGTTACCGTTTCGGCAGATGGCGCAGGATATGCGATGGGCTGGAGGGTGAAAGAAATAAACGGTCAGCGCTGGGTGTTTCACAACGGCTGGTGGAAAGGCTTCCGAACCTATTACTGGCGTTGCCTGGATGAAGACAAGTGCTTTGTGGTGCTCACAAACAATGTTTTCGGGCCCTTTTTGCGCACCGTTGATATGGTTGGCTTGCTAAACTGATTATTCGAAAAAGTCCATCAGCGATGCCATGTAGGTATCGTCCCAGCCTGCTGTAATGTCCTGCCAGGCTTCTTCGGGAATGTTGGTATGCCGAACCTCAATGCTGCAGCCTTTTTTGTGGGGATGCAAAATAATGGTAACAATACTGGGTTCTTCCAGGTCACCAAAATCCCAAGATTGAACTAGCTTTTTATCGGTTTCAAACAACAAATTGGTGCCGGTTATTCCGCCGTCAAACATGCTGAATGCAGATCCCGGCTCTGTGCCCATTTCGGAATTTTCTCCTGCCCAAAGCGATAAGCTGGGTAAATAGGTAAGCGCCATATACACCTCTTCGGGTGGCGCTGATAGGGTGTAGTATTTTTTGAAATCAGGCATGGATGCGTGTTATCGTATTATTTCTATGGTTTGACTAAAACTCTTACTGCTGTTGATGTAGCGTATCAGATACATTCCGGTATGTATGGCAATATTTAGGGTGTTTTGCCCTTTGTGTACATTCCATGAGTCAATTTTCTGTCCCGATAAATTGTACAGTTCTACAAGGCCTTGTTCATCGCAGTGTACATTCAGTTCGTTATTGTATACTGGATTGGGCCATATTTTAATGGACGGTATTTGGGTGTTGCTGTTGTTTTTGATGGACAACTTTTGGTGGATAACCCCAACGGCATCCAGGTCAAAACCACCGGAAAGGAAGGAGGTTGGCCATGGATCATTGACGATTTGGCCTTTTGAATCGCGCTGTGCAAATGCAGGCAGAATGCTGCCCACCACATCCATAATCCGCACGTGGGTAATGTTGTTTATATCGATACCCGCTGAGTCGGCCAATTCGTTTAAATCGAAGGGCGTTCCAAACCCCGCACGGTATTTGCCGGCCAGGTTGTGGATTTTTTCGGGATATGTGTAACCGAAGGCTTCAGTTTGCCTGGATGTATCGGTGAGGCTAATGGCCGGGAAACGCACATAGCGCTTGCCGTCGCTGCTTACTTCTACAAACGCCAGTTCCAAAAAGGTATCGAGAAAACTATTTTCGAAAACAGCAAAATCCCAGCCGGGACCGTTAATGATGGGGTAGTCAAACGTAAGTGTGGCGCTGCCACCATCGCCAAGGCTTATGATACCGTTTTGCAAGGCATTTCCGGTTGCGGAAGCACCTGTCCCCGCAGAAGCCAGGCCGCTGTCTGGGATGGCTATGTTTCTGAATCCGCGAATGGTTTCGCATGCGGCGGCCCATCCTGTAAAACAACTGCTGTCATGCCACAGGGCCGTGCTCCCTGGCTTTCCAGCGGCCGGTGCAAATTGTGCATGAATATTGATGGTGGTAAAACAGGCCATAAATAATAACCATATCCTAATTCCGGATAAAAGCGCTGTTTTTACCAATGCCTGCATTTTATTGGCCGCTTCCTTTTAACCGCTGCTGCACATCCAGTATGATTTCATTGCAGGCTGATTCAGCGATTTTAAAT
>CANKVN010000086.1 GCA_947487055.1 Flavobacteriales bacterium | reverse complement strand
AGTGTCTGGAACCATGTGAAACTGGCACCCAGCGGCCACAACAGCAGCGGCACCGGCACCAGCTATTCGGTGCAGGTGGGGCTTACCGATGAAAGCATAGCCCACAACGCCAGTACCAACCCGGCCGTAGGGGCCTTCATTTACCGCAGCGCCAATGGAACCGGCTCCTTTTCGGCCAGCGATATACGCCTGAAATGGTTTTACCGCGATAACGGCGTGGGCGACAACGACATTGTGGATGTGGACGTGTATGCCGTTGAGATGGTGTGGGTTCCTGACGGTAGTTTCTGGCTGGGTGATAATGGAAATCGTGGAACAGGGGGAAATCCTGCGGTGTTGGATTATTCTTTTTATAAAGAAACAAGTCCCTGGACCGGATTCGAAGTAACATCCGAATCTGCCATTTCAACCCAATCGAACGGAGGGGGCTCGACGATTAATTTAACTGCCTTTTCCCTAGGTTCTTTTACCTTAGCTGCAGCTTTCCCCAAAGGATATGCTGGCTTCTACTGCATGAAGTATGAATGTTCTCAACAACAATACGTTGATTTCTTAAATTCATTAAGCAGCACCCAACAGGCCAACCGAACCCCCTCAAACTACAATAGTTACCGGCAAATGATCACCTCATCTGCGGGGGTATATTCGACCACCTTACCCAGCGTACCAGTAAATAGTATCCATTGGATGGATCTTGCTGCTTATCTGGACTGGGCCGGGCTGAGGCCCCATGACAGAACTCGAATTTGAAAAAGCAGCCCGTGGAACAGCGACCGCAGTAACCGACGAATATGCCTGGGAAACACAAGCGTAACGGCACATACTACCTTGTTGACAAACGGAGGTACCTCAACCGAGGTATCTGCCACAAGCGGTGCGAATCTTGCATTTCACTCAACTGGTACCTCGGGTCCCATTCGGGTAGGTGCCTTCGCAAATTCCGGCACCTCGCGCACCACCTCGGGTGCTTCTTTTTACGGCATCATGGAACTTTCCGGTAACCTAGCAGAACTTGTTGCTTCAGTATCAAGCGGAGCCACCTACAGCGGACTGCATGGTGATGGTTCCCTGACATCAGCCGGTCACGGAGACGTAACCAACTGGCCAGGCCTATCCAGCGGTGCCATTACGGGTGCGGGAGGCACAGGATCCACCGGCACAAGGGGTGGAGGTTATGGTACTGGTTATATTCACCGTTGCAAAATTGCAGATCGTACTTATGCGGGAGCTAACGTTAGCACCCGAGATTATATTGTCGGTATCCGTGGGTTGCATACCAAACCAATCACTACTGCGGAAACTAAATAAATTTATCAAAACCAATCAACGGCTTTGAAAAAGTTCGCTTTTCTTTTTTTCTTTGGCTTTAGCCTTTCTGCATCTGCCCAGTATTTGGGTGGTTCAGGTGATGGGGATATTAAAACAGGAATAAGTTCCAAATTGCTGAACGGCAGTGCCAGAACAGCTGCCTGGTACTTTGGTGGCTCGGGCGATGGGGATGTGAGAACTCGTGGTTCATCAATTTTGCTAAACGGCACCGCCGCAACTACCAACTGGTTTTATGGCGGTAGCGGCGACGGGGATGTAAAATCCACACGGCTTACCAGCTCCTACCTTGGCGAAATTGAATGGGTGGGCAGCACCTCCACAGACTGGAACACCACGGGCAACTGGCGGCAAACCATATTGCCAGTGGATGGGCGTGTAAAAATAAGCAGCAGTGCCGTGCGCGACTTGAACCTGGACCAGAACCGAACCATCAATACCTTAGACTTTAATGGATCCGGGAAAAAAGTGTGTCCGGGAAACTTTAACCTGACGGTAAATACCGGTTTTGTTGGGGCAAACAGCACCAATTATGTAAAAACAACCGGCACAGGCACGGTTAAAACCAGCATTGCCAATGGGGGCACATTTGCATTCCCTGTGGGCAACACCGATTATAACCCGGTTACCATCAACAACAACACCGGCAGCAGCGACAATTTTGATGTGCGCGTGCTGGAAGAGGTTTATAACCGCGGAAGTTCGGGCACAACACTAACCGACCCGCGGGTTTCTGCCACCTGGCTCATCAACAAAACATCCGGCACATCCAATGCCGGAAACGGCGTAGACCTCGCCTTTGTCTTTGATGCCACACAGAAAAAAAGCGGATTGAGCAACGACAACAATATCCGTTTGTATCACTATGGCAGCAGCTGGACCAAACAATCGGCTGCAGGCTCCATCAGCAAGGTTGTAAACACCTACACTTATACCTACTCTCAGTATAAAGGTTCATTCTCACCGTTTTCACTGGGCGATGATATTGTGATACTGCCGGTGAACTGGCTTGCTTTTTCCTGCAAACGCTTGCAATTAAACCAAGCCCAGGTTTCGTGGACCGTTTCAGATGAGAGCCAGGTTGCTTCCTACACCATAGGCCGCAGCCTTGATGGAGTGCGATACGACAGCATTGGCAATGTAACCGCCGTGGGCAATGTGGCCGGCATACAGCGTTACGAATTTTTGGACAAAAACACCCCGTTAAGCACGGTTTATTACCGCATAGGGCAGCGAGACATTTCCGGCACCGTTAACCACAGCAACCCATGTGTTTCGGTTATTCCATCCGCCATGCAGGTTGCAGACATTGAAGTATATCCCAATCCGGCAAACCAACAGCTGATGTTAACCGCAATGGCGCCTGAACGGTCTTTCACCTACGTATTGTCTGACGTTGCAGGCAAAAACATCCTGAAAGGCAACAGCCATGAAGGTAAAGCACAGGTTGAAACCGGACATATTCCTCCCGGTGTTTATTACATCAACATTGTGGGTTCGGGTATTCACCTGAACAGGAAAGTGCTGATAAACCACTAAGCTCCAGCAGCTTCGTCCAGATAATCAACGGCTTCCGGACCCAAGTTAAAGAGTAAATCCAAGGCACTTACCTGAGGCCTGAAACCATGCCGGTCGTCAAAAACCTGTGGATAGGGCTTTACCGGCATCTCCGGCTCCACACATTCCCAATCATCCACAAAAAGCAAGGGAACGGGACACTGCAATTGCGCGTGTAAACGGGTAATGGACTCTTTTATCAGTGTTTGCAATGATGTTTGGTCCGGCGATAAAATGCTTAGCGCCCGGTAATCGTAAAACTCATAAAACGGCGCACTTCCATAGGCCGTTGCAATGGCGCGCAGGTGTTCTTTTACCCAGGGATTTTGGCCACTGATTTCCATGCTGGCCAGGGCCTTTCCGGAACCATGTGCCACCGGCACGGACAACACCTGAATATTGTTGGGACCGGCAATGGCAAAGCGGGTTCTGGAGGTTTGTTTCTCAAAATTACCACCAATGGCCACCTCTATTTTACCCCATTTCATCCCTTGAAGAAACCAGGAAACCGAAGGAAACAGGTAGGGGGGTAAGCGCTTATTCATTGGGCAATGCGTTCAGTAGCTGGGAAATTGTTTTTTTCAGAACAGGATGTTCCAAATCCGGAGCCAGTTCCGAGAGCGGACCAAGCACAAAACGGCGCTCATGCATGTAGGGATGCGGAATGGTGATGCCGGTATCTTCGACCATGCGGTTATCGAACAACAATACATCAATGTCAATGGTGCGGGGGCCCCACTTTTCAGCACGGTTTCTGCCCATGCTGCGTTCAATTTCCAAAATCGTTTCCATTAAAAACACCGGCGGAAAACGTGTGGAAACCTGCAATACCCGGTTCAAAAAATGGGGCTGGTTGAGGTTCCCCCAGGGTGCTGTTTCCACCACGCTGCTTTTGGCCACAATGGGTCCTATGTGGGCCTCTATTTCTTCTTCGGCCTGAGACAGGTAGCGTTCGCGGTCACCCAAATTGCTTCCGGTAGACAAATAAACGGTGTGCACGGCACAAAGGTAATCACTGGCTTACTTTTGGTCACCACTGCTGCGCCCGTAATTGCTGCGTTTTTGCAAATAGCTGTTCAGGCGCAGGGTGGCATTCGTGCGCACATCCATGTAGAACAGGTTATAATCACCTACATGGTAGTTGGGGTTTTTCACCAGGCGGCTGGCCGCAAATTTTGGCCTGTGAATCCAAAGTATATTCTGATTGACCTGCGCATCGCAAATGCGTTTTCGAACGCGCTTAAAATCCCATAGCACGGCCCCACGGTGCCATTTTCTGGACACAGGAACAGTATCCAAGGTCCATGAAATGGGGTTGTGGCAAACAGCGTCAACCGGATTAGGGCTCGTACCATACCGCCATGTGCGCCAACTTACCCAGCAACCCGATTCTGTTGAGTCTTTGCAAGGCATCAACAAAGTAAATGAGTCCCTAGAAACTGGCATTCCAGGCAAATAGGCTCCCACCAGCAACTCCTGCAGGGGTTTGTTTTCTATAAACTCACGAAGCAGGCGATGGGCATGAATGGTGCCCTGGCTGTGGGCTGCAATCAATATGGGCCTGCCTGAATGGTAGTGTTGTAAATAATACAAAAATGCGCTTCGCACATCTTCATAGGCAAGGTCCAGCGCAGCTTTACGATCGGCTGCATAGGGCGTTAAAAATGCATAAAAGTGTGCCTGACGGTAGCGCGGTGCAAAAATGCGGTAGCTTTCGTTGAAAATACTGGCCTGATATTGAATGGACCCTCCGTCTGTTTCTTTGTTGATAGCTGCATTGGCGACATCCGCGTTCCACGAAAATGAATCTGTTGGTTTTCCGAGATAGGACGTGGGATGAATGAAGAAAACATCGGCCCTGGCTATCTCCTGCTTGTTTTTCAACCCCTTTGGAACCTGATCTGCAGGATCTTCCATATCCGGTAACGAAGCCCAGCTGGATTTAATGTTGTAGTCCGGGGCATTCGGCTTGGGGCAGCCCGCAAAACGCATTGGATTTTTCCAGTAAACCTGACCAAAAGCGAACAAGGGAAACAACCCCAGCAGCAAAACGGACCGAGAAACCAACATCATAGCGGTTCAAAGGTAAGAAACCAACCGATTCTATGCAGGATGATTATCGTCAGAAACAAGGATTTCGCCGAACTCTGCAGGTTTCGGCACCGCAATTGCCGGCTATGAATTAAATTCGCTGCCCATGAGAAAATATCTTTTTCTGATTACCCTGATTTTTGGGATGATTCAATTGCAGGCCCAAAGCCGCATCTCCACTTATTCTGAAGAAAAAACAGCCAAATGGACCGTTCGCAAATACGAGGGCGACCCGCTGAATGTGTGGGTTTATACCTTCCCCAACGGCCTTACCCTGATTACCAGTAAAAACACCGCATCGCCCCGCATACAAACCATGGTGGCCGTGCGCACCGGCAGCAAAAACGACCCTTCCAACAACACCGGTCTGGCCCATTACCTGGAACACATGCTTTTCAAGGGAACTGACCGCTATGGAAGCCTCGACTGGAGCAAAGAAAAGCCCCTCCTGGACCAGATAGATGCCTTGTACGAAGAATATAACCACAGCAAGGACGATGTGGCCAGAAAAGCCATTTATAAAAACATTGACAGTGTGAGCCGCCTGGCCGCCAAATGGAGCATTGCAAACGAATTTGATAAAATGTGTCAGGCGATGGGCGCAGAAGGCACCAACGCCTTTACCAGCAATGAAATGACAGTGTACATCAACGATGTACCGACCAACATGTTCCATAAATGGGTAGAACTGGAATCGGAGCGCTACCGCAATCCAATACTGCGCCTTTTCCATACCGAACTTGAAGCTGTTTACGAGGAAAAGAACATCAGCCTGGACCGCGATGGCGATAAGGTGGATGAAAAAATGATGGCTGAGTTGTTTAAAAACCACAACTACGGGAAGCAAACCACCATTGGTATTGTGGAGCATCTGAAAAACCCCAGCCTTAAAGCAATCCGTGATTATTACAACAAGTATTATGTTCCCAACAACATGGCCATAATCCTGGCCGGTGATATCAATCCTGAAATTGCAGCCGATGCCATTGCAGAACATTTTGCATGGATGAAACCCGGTGCCATCGAGCCTTACACCTTTGAAGCAGAAATGCCCCAGGGTGCTCCCAGAAAATTTGAGGTTACCGGACCCGACGCGGCTTGGGTGAACATCGGTTACCGTTTGCCCGGTGCAGGAAGCCGTGAAGCACGTGCTGCCAAACTGATTGACCTGCTGCTTAACAACACCAATGCGGGATTGATTGATTTAAACCTTGTAAAGGCCCAAAAAGTGTTGAGTGCCAACAGCAGCTTTAACACGCTCAATGATTACGGCGTTTTTGAGCTTTCCGGAAAACCCCGCGAAGGCCAGACCCTGGAGCAGGTGCGCGATTTGCTTATCTCGCAAATGGACCTGATCAGGGAAGGAAAATTTGACGACAGCTTGCTGAAAGCCATTTTGCTGAATGAGGAAATTGGACGTCTGCAACAATTCAAGGAAAACGGCAACCGCGCCTTCTTCCTGATGGATGCCTACATCAACGGATTGGGCTACCAGAAAGCCTGGAATGAAATGTGGGAAATGAAGAACATCACCCGCGAAGACATCATGGAAGTAGCCAATGAATTCCTGAACCTGGAACGTGTTGAGGTATTCAAAAGGCAGGGTGCGGCAGACACAACGGTTGCCAAAATCACCAAGCCGGAAATAAACAGCGTGGAACTGAACCGCGACAAGCAAAGTGCATTTGTTACCGACTGGCTGTCTGAAGAAACCCGCCCAATCAGCCCTGTATTTGCCAATATTGAAAACGGTATCACCCGCATGCCATTGGGAAAAGCCACGGTGCACTATGTAAAGAACAAAGACAACCGCCTGTTTTCCATGAATTATGCTTACAGCATTGGTAAACTTCATAGCAAAACACTTCCATATGCCATGCAATACCTCAAATATGTGGGTATTAAAGGCATGACGGCAGAACAAATCAGCAAAAAACTTTATGCACTTGGCTGCAACTACAATACTTCGGTAGACGAAGAACAGGCCTTTGTATCGGTTACCGGACCTGAAGAGAACTTTGATGAAGCCCTGCGCATTGTAGAAGGCATGCTGAATAATCCTGTTGCCGATGAACAGGCATTTAAGGCCATGGTTGCGGGAGAACTTAAAAAACGAAACGACAGCAAACTCAACAGCCGCGCCATTTCCAGCAGGTTGAATTCTTTTGCACTCTATGGTTTGGACAACCCCTCCCGCTGGATTCTAAGCAATGCAGAGTTAAATAAACTGACTTCAGAAGACCTTTTATCCCTGGTGCGCAACATGAAAAACACGCCCCACGAAATCATGTATTTCGGACAGCGCGAACAGGGTAGCTTGTTAACCACCCTTAAAAGCATCCACGGAACGCCTGATAAATTTGTTAAAACACCCGCTGCCAAAATATTTGTGCCCCGCGATAACAAGGAAGACGAGGTGTATTTTGCCCATTACGAGCAGGTTCAGGCAAGCATTTACTGGCTAAATAAAGACGGCATGTACAACCCGGCAGAAGAGCCATTGGCAACAGCCTTCAACCAGTATTTTGGCGGCGATATGAGCAGCGTGGTTTTCCAGAACATCCGCGAAGCAAAAGCACTGGCCTACAGCACCTATGCAGGCTACAGCATTCCTGCCTTGAAAAACCGCTACTGCACCAGTATGGCATTTATTGGCACACAAGCCGACAAATTCCACGATGCCATCAAGGCCATGAACGAACTGTTGAACAGCATGCCTGCCGACAGCAACGTGTTTGCCCTGGCAGCAGAAAGCCTTAAAAACCGTGTAGAAACGTCGAGGGTTCAAGATGACAACCTATTGGGCTTTTACCTAACCATGCGCAACAAAGGGCTTGGCACAGACGTCAACCAGGCGCTGTATGAGGCACTGCCAAAAATTAGCCTTAAGGAAGTTGAATCGTTTCATAAAAACCACATCGCCAACCGCAAATGGTCTATGGCCATTGTGGCCAGCAAGGACCGGATCAGCAAAAAAGATTTGTCGCGCTACGGAAAGGTAACCGAGGTAAATCTGGAAACCTTATTTGGCTATTAACACCAACCCTTCGGGGTTTTGCGTGTGCACGGGTGAATTATTCTGCGCCGTCGGTTTTGGCGCGGTCTACCGCTTTTTGTCCAATCTTTTTGCCCATCTGCATACCTACCTCTATGTCGCTGCGGTAGTGAATGGCACCAAATAATCTGCTTTTGCTGGCTTCGTCGGCCATGGCTAAATAATCCAGGGCTCTGCCGGGGTTTACATGTGCCAGCAAGGTGGCTGCGGCCCCGCTGAAGGTGCTGTGTCCGCTGGTAAATGCAGGAAAATTGGGCAATCCTGTAAGGGTTTTAATGTTGTTGTTTACCTGCGATGGACGGGGATTGAAATAGGCATATTTGGCGTCCCAGCAACAGATAGCGGCATCAAACATGCTCATGTTTAGCAATGCCAGGTTTCTTGCCCAACGAACTTCGCTGAAACGCAGGTTCACAAAATCATCGCAAGCAATGGCGTTCCAATGACCCGGAGGCGTATAGGTGCCGGCACCATCGCCCCAAAAGTGAACGATGCGCATGCGCTCGCGGGTGGGGTTCTGGCTATACCAAAGCACTTCTTCCAGTTCCTTTGCAAACTCGGGTGAATTTACTGACGGAGGAGGTACTGGCCTTCCGCTGATGACCTCTGTGGTATCGAGCAAGAGGCCTATGGTTTTGCCAAACAGGGGCAGCATGGGCGGTCTTTTCGGGCTTTCCTGGCTTATCCAGGGGGTTTCGCCACGGGCAATGGCATCGGTTTCCAGTTTGGCCCAATCTGCAGGTGTTCCTACAGCCTTGCCGGCACGATCGTTTCGTGCCCTGGTGATAAATTTGGCAGCTACTGCTTTTCCAAGCTTTACACCAGCCTCCAGTTCACTGCGCACATTGGCACCAGCCAATATGCGGGTGTTGAGACACTCGTTTAATTTTTCCTGCAAATAATCTTGTTCGCCGGGAAACAACAGGCTCATCATGGCTACTGCAGCGCCTGCGGCAACGGCTTCCTCGCTGGGATAGGCAAAATCTTTAACCACCGGAACCAATTCTTTGATGGTATTGTCTACCGCCGCGGGGCGCG
>CANKVN010000085.1 GCA_947487055.1 Flavobacteriales bacterium | reverse complement strand
AATTTCTACGCCGTTGCTGCCTTTGGGTTGCAGGTTGTAGCTATTGGAGGTCCAGTATACGGGCACATTTCCACGAAAAACAAAAACCTCGACCCCGTTTTCCTTGAATTTCATGGCCATGGGGCCACGTTCATCAATGGTTTTGGGATTCGCGGCAAAAGTCCATTGTTCGCGAATCAAATCGCGGGCGTCCTGCAGCACCCCAACAATGCGGGATGCCTCCTTTTGAAGCGCCGCTTCAGGCCCCATATTCTGGTTTCGCAAGACCAGCAACTGACCTGACACCGAAAACAACAATCCGATGATCATCCAGGCCAATCCGGGTTTGCGGAACCAACGCATCATTTACAGATAATTTTTACCGTTTAAATAATTTGAAACGTAATCCCCAACCGCTTCTTCCAGGGTTTGAAACCCATCGTGATAACCGGCTGCAATTAACCTGTTGGTATCGGCCTGGGTGTAGTATTGGTATTTGTCCCGAATATCCTCAGGAATATCAATGAACCTGATATCTTTGGGTTTACCCATGGCTGAAAACACGGCTGTGACCAGATCTTCGAATGTTCTTGCCTGCCCTGTTCCCAAATTATACAATCCTTTGTTTTTGCGGTTTTCCATGAAATGCAACAGCACCTTCAGCACATCTTTCACATAGATAAAATCGCGTTGCTGGGCACCGTCTTGGTAATCGCTGTGGTGGCTTTTGAACAGGTGCATGGTGCCACTCGCCTGTATTTGATTGTAGGCATGATAAACCACACTCGCCATGCGGGTTTTGTGGTATTCGTTTGGACCAAACACGTTGAAGAATTTGAATCCTGCCCAAAATGGCGGCGCCTGTTTTTGCTCCATCACCCACAAATCAAAGCGATGCTTACTTTCTCCGTAGGGGTTGAGCGGCTTTAATTTTGCCAAGGTTGCAGGATCATCAGAAAATCCGCATTCTCCTCCCCCGTATGTTGCAGCGCTGCTTGCATAGGTCATGGGAACAGAAAACGCTGTACAAAGCTGCCAAACCTTTTTGCTGAATTCCAGGTTGAGGTGGTTTAAGACCTCCTCGCCAAACTCAGCGGTATCGGTGCGGGCACCAATATGATGCACGAATTGCACATGTTGTCCGTGGTGGCTAAACCACTCAAAAAAGTCATCGCGATGCACGCAATGGCTGAGTTTTTTACCTTCCAGGTTGGGCAATTTATCGGGCCTGGAGAAATCATCCACGGCCACCAAATCACCATACCCCAATTCCTGAAGGTATCCCAGCAAGGCTGAACCTATAAAACCAGCGGCACCGGTAACAACAATCATTGCTTCAAAAATACAATTTTCTGTGGGTTTACCATCGTCAGCACCCCGATTTCATTCATCAGGCATGCGCCTAACAAACAAATTCGTAACTATAATTGCAGTAACCTATCCATGATTTCAAAACGCCACCAACTTACCGTCCTCATCATTCTTGGCATGCTTTTGGGCATTGCCTTGGGCGAATATGTATTTCTGAACAGCGAAAAGGCAGAAGCCCTTGTTTTTGCAGACCGCATCAAATTATTCACCACCATTTTCCTTAGGTTGGTGCAAATGATCATTGCGCCGCTGGTCTTCAGCACCCTGGTTTCGGGAATCGCCAAAATGGGCGATTTGAAGGCCGTGGGCCGCGTAGGCGGCAAAAGTATGTTGTGGTTTATCAGCGCAAGTTTAATCAGTTTGTTGCTTGGCCTTATGCTGGTGAACCTTTTCAAACCCGGCGTTGGGGTAAATCTTGGAGAAGGAGATGTTGCCGGTGCCAAAGATTTCATCAGCAACAGCAAAGGTTTCAGCCTGCAAGGTTTTATCGAACACGTATTTCCCAAAAGCGTGATTGAAGCCATGGCCACCAACGAAATATTGCAACTGGTTATATTCAGCATCTTTTTCGGCGTGGCCCTAACTGCCATTGGCGAAAAGGCTGCGCCTCTTACCCGTGCCCTGGATACCATCGGCCACGTTTGCCTGAAAATGGTTGGTTATATCATGTGGGTTGCGCCTTTTGGCGTATTTGGCGGTGTGGCAGCCATTGTGGCCAAAAAAGGCCTTGGTGTACTCACTGTTTACGGAAAATACCTTGGCAGTTTTTACCTTGGATTGGGCGTGCTGTGGCTGGTATTGCTCCTTGCCGGCTTCCTCATTTTGCGAAAACGGCTGAAAAGTTTACTCGCACGCATCCAGCAACCCTTAATTATTGCATTCAGCACCACCAGCAGCGAAGCGGTTTTCCCAAAACTCACCGAAGAGCTGGAACGGTTTGGCTGCAAGCCCAAAATTGTAAGTTTTGTTTTGCCCCTGGGATATAGTTTCAATCTCGATGGCAGCATGATGTACATGACATTTGCCAGCATTTTTATCGCACAGGCCTATGGAATCCCACTGGATACCGGCACACAAATAACCATGCTTCTGGTATTGATGCTCACCAGCAAAGGCATTGCCGGCGTGCCAAGGGCCAGCCTGGTGGTGGTTACCGCTACCTGTGCCATGTTCGACATTCCGGCAGAAGGCATTGCACTTATTTTGCCCATCGACCATTTCTGCGATATGGGCCGCAGCATGACCAACGTTTTGGGCAATGCCCTGGCGACCAGCGCCGTAAGTAAATGGGAAAACGCATTGGACCATACAGATGAGTGATTTTCAGGAACTGGAACTGCACAAGCCGGATGCAGAAATGCTGCAAGCCACCATGGCACAACTGGAAAAAGATGTGGGGATTGCCGACTTTTCTTTTGCCAAGGAACAATACCACAACTTGCCCGATATGGTGGCGGAACTGTACGGATTTTTCCAACAACTCCAAGAGCAGCAACCAGCCTCACTGATGCGCGTGGTGAACCGCATTGACCTTAGCGAAACGCAATACAGAAAAGTAAAAGCAATGCCCGGTGAATTTACCGAAAACCTTGCCAAAGCGGCGGTATTGCGGGCCTTTCAAAAGGTTTTGCTGCGCAAAAAATGGAGCAGTTAATTTGGAATTGTCCTTTTTTTTGCCTATATTAACACTAAATTTAACACACATGATTCGCCCATTTGCAGGAATGGTGTGAAAACACGAAATTTGCCAACCATGGAATTAAAAGACATCGTTTCTGTATCGGGCGTACAAGGCCTGCATAAAATCATTGGCCGCAACAAAACCGGACTTATTGTGGAGACCATTGGTACCGGAAAAAAATTCGCTACCACCTTGCAACAGCGTGTGAGCGTGCTTGCAGACATAGCCATGTTTACCGACGAAGGCGAAACCAAACTGTGGGAGGTGCTGAAAAACCTGAAAGCCCTTGAAGAAAGCGGAAAGCATATTCCTGCTGCCAATGCAGACAACGATGCGGTAAAAACCTACATGGAGGCTGTTTTGCCTGCCTATGACCGCGAGCGTGTTTACACCAGCGACATGAAAAAACTGTTTACCTGGTATGGCATTATCAAAGATTTGCTGGATTGGGAAAAACTGGGCCAGGAAAGCGACGAAACAGAAGGCGAAACAGCTACAGGCGACAAACCTGCAGAAAAGAATGTTTCCAAATCTGCAGCGCCCAAAAAGGTAAAAACCAGCACACCCAAGCCCACCGGTGGTGTGAAGGCCAAGACCACCACGCCCCGCAAGATGGGATCGTAAGGGATTTTGATACTATGTTGACAATTGTCGTCAACATGAGGAGTTTTTACTATATTTATTTGTATTTTTGCCATTATGAAAAATACAATTTTATTATTTTTACTTTTTGGAATGTCTAACATCTCAAAAGCTTGGCGCGTTGAAATCGTAAATAACAGCGGTTGCAACATTAAAATTTCATTAGTTGATCAAAATGGTGGAATCCTTTTAAACAATGTACCTATTGGACCAGGAACCCATACAATTTGCCCTGGTTTAGGATGGTCTTCTATAAATGTACCTGATTATATTGATTTTACTGAATCTGGGCCTTGTATCACTAGGCTTTTTGTACCAGGCACAAACCAATGTGCATCGTGTAATTGCACATGTATTAACACAAGCAGGCTATTTACTGCAACGTACAGCTATGTTGCAGGTTGCAATACAGGTTTATATATTGAAATTAATTGATTAATTTCGTCTGAGTAACAAATCATTAGCCCTTTCATTTAAATTATAGCAACAACCATGAAAATCCATATAAGCAAGCTTTTGGTTTTCATGGTTTTTTATTGGTGCCAAATAACATTTGCGCAAACCTCGGTCAATGGTGTATTTTTCTTTGAGAAGCGATTTGCATCCACCCTAAACGCTTCTTTTTATATTGAAAAAGGCACCTTGTACGCGAAGGGATGGAATTGTAAAGGGGCACTGGGATTGGGTGCCGGAGTAAACAAAACAGACACGTTCGCAAAAATCGCCTCATCTGTTCCATGGAAATCCGTTTCGGTACTATCATCCAGTGTTTTTGGAATTAAAGCAGATGGCAGTCTCTGGGCATGGGGAGATAATGCCTTTGGCCAACTGGGTGACGGCACAACAACAGATCGCAACTCTCCCATCCGAATTGGCGTAGACAATGATTGGGTGGATGTATATGCACATTTCTATGGTGCCTTTGCAAAAAAATCGGATGGTAGCCTTTGGGCATGGGGTAACAACAATGATGGTCAACTTGGACTAGGTGATAACCTCGGCAGAAAGGCACCTGTGAGGATTGGAAATAAAAATGACTGGAAAACAATTTTCAGTGGTGTAAACAGCAGTGTTTTGGCTATTAAAGCCTCCGGAGCACTGTGGGCATGGGGGTTAAACACTACTGGCATGATGGGAAATGGCAGTGGATTCCCATCGCAAATATTAACACCGCTAAAAATACAAGTTACAAAACCCATTGTTCAAGCAGCTGCCGGAACAGCCAGCTTTCAGGCAATCAATAATGCTGGTGAATTGTTTACCTGGGGCAGAAATATAGATAGTGCATTGGGCCTCGCTGGTAAAAATGGGATAATCGCTGTCAGTAAAATAAACCTGACTATCCCCCTGCATTTTTTGCATAGAAACAAAAACGGAGTGGCATTTGCCTTGGATGCAGAAGGGAACAGAATCGGATGGGGATATAGCAAAACAGGTGAAATGGGCGATAACAAATCAGTAACTTCCTACACCACACCGCGGTTAATTGACAGCAATCTTAAATGGGCGGCAATTGGAAAAGGTCCGGCTACAATGTCAGGAATAAACAGATCGGGAATCCTATATCAGTGGGGGAACGATTCCACTGTATATCGGTGCACCGGAATTGATTCATTCAAGGCCAAAGCCTTTGGTACTAACCCTGTAATGATAAAAGAACTTCAAGAAGAAATTGCCTTTTTAACCACCGGCACTGATGCTTCTGCCTGGATTAACAGCAATGGAACATTGGTGAAATGGGGAAAACAACAATGGATAAAAGGAACTGATTACTGGACAAAACCCACTGCATCCGTTTTGAAAAACAATTGGTTTTTTATGGAAATTGGCGCTGGCCATACGCTGGCATTGGATTATAAAGGCCGTTTGTGGTCATGGGGAAAGAACAACTGCGGACAGCTAGGAAGGGGTTACACCAATGCCGCTGATACACCCAAGATGTATTCTTTTGCTGTAAGATGGAAAACGGTTTCTGCCGGCGATTCATTTTCGGCGGGAATAGACGAAAAAGGAAACCTTTGGGCATGGGGGAGCAACCAGCAAGGCCAAATAGGAAATAATTC
Organism: Flavobacteriales bacterium; assembly: GCA_947487055.1. Taxonomy (GTDB): domain Bacteria; phylum Bacteroidota; class Bacteroidia; order NS11-12g; family UBA955; genus RGEC01. Next base: position 3,401 of record CANKVN010000085.1, on the reverse strand, counting down.
ACGCACGCTTCAGACCAGGCCGCAAATGATTGATAGTTCCGGACTTTGGACAAAAGTTTCCTGCGGCGGCAAACATACCTTAGCCCTGCGTGCCGACGGAACTTTATGGAGTTGGGGAGATAACGAATTTGGACAACTTGGGGATGGCAGCAGAATTACCAAATTGACGCCAAGAATTATTGGCAATGACTCCGACTGGACTGGCATTTCAACCGGCAAACTCCACTCAATGGCGCTAAAGGCTAACGGAAAGGTTTATGTTTGGGGAAACAATCAATTTGGCCAATTGGGATTGAGTAATACAAAAGACACTGGCAAGGTGACCATAAATCCTTTTTTAACAGACATTGTACAAATTTCCGCGGGTAATCTTCATGCCTGCGCACTTTCATCGCAAGGCAAATTACGAACTTGGGGAAATAATTCTTTCGGGCAACTGGGACTGGGCGATACCAATATGCGTGTGAGACCTGCAGTGGTTTCAGACAAACAATATATAACGCAAATATCGGCAGGTGGCGACCAAACCATGTTGTCGGATGCATTTGGGAATGCGGTATGCATGGCGGGCAGAAACGACAATTTTCAACTGGGAAATGGAAGTCAGAATCACAGTTCAACATTCTCATGTGTTCAAATTTTTGAAGCCCCATATATCAAAACCATTTCCGACACCATTGTATGCTATGGACAGCCAATTACTGCAGCCATCCAGTGCCCAAAAATATTGTCAAACGGCAATAAATATATCATAGAATTGAGCAATATCGGAGGCGTTTTCACAAATCCCAAAACGCTGTTTGAAGATACAGGTACCCATTCACGAAAAGTAAAATTTATCATTCCATCGGTATTTGATGATGGATTTTACAAGATAAGAATTAGGAGCACCTCCCCTGCAACAACAAGCATCTATACAACATCGGTATTTATCCAAAATAAATCATTCAGAACACTTACATGTGGGGCTGATTCTCAAATATATTGTAACAGAGACTCGGTAAAGATTAATGCAAATGATGGTTTTTTAAGTTACCAATGGCAATCATCAATAAATGGCAAACACATCAACTTTGGCGGTGCAGGGGTATTGACCTTGTTTGCCAAAGACTCATTGGGTTGCTCTGCTTTTGACACTGCTTTTATTAAAGTGATTAAACGCAAACTACTTTTCCCAAAAGACACATTTACCAAAAAAGAATGCGACACATTGTCATTTTGTTACAGCATTAAAAGTGGATATGGCGATTATCACTGGAGCAATGGCCACAGACTACCTTCCATTTGCCTGAAAACCACTGTTACCATTTCCTTATCGGTAAAAGATTCTGACAATTGTATTTTCACCGATACTGCAGTTTTCATCATTCCAAAAGCCCCACTACCGGGCATTAAATTAGAGAAAATTATTTCTTGCAACGGATTCAAAGATGGCATTTTAAGAGGCTTGGGCAGTGATTCCGGCAACAATTTCACCGGTTCATGGCACCCTGATTTCAACGATAAAAATCCGCTAAAGGACAACTGCAGTCCGGGGCGGCATGTATGGTATATAAAGGATTACAGGGGTTGTACAGACAGTTCAGCAATAACCTTAATCAATCCTGAAAAATTAAAATTATCAGCCCAAAATACCATCCCCTACAAATGCAAAACACCTGGAAAAGCCTGGCTAACAGCTACTGGCGGAAAACGTCCATTCGCATACGGTTGGCAGGATGTAGCGTCCAGGGATAGTTTTCGTATAAATTTAAACCCAGGAAAATATAGGGTTACCGTAACAGATGCCAATAATTGTAAAGATACCAGCATAATTGTTATTGACAGCATCCCAAATCCAACCCTTAAATTGGTAAAAATAGATTCCATCAAATGCAGCAACATGAGCAGTGGTGGAATATATATAGATACAGCAGGAGGACAGGCACCACTAACCATAATGTGGCAACCAACCTCCTACTCCGGAACACAACTAACAGGATTGACAGAGGGAAATTATAGGGTAGTATTAAGCGATGCGCTGGGCTGTAAAGACAGCATGACTATTGCGTTAAAGGCACAACATGATTTTCAAATCAGCATTAAAGGACCTATTTACGTTCGACCAAATGCCAATATATTGGTCAGTGCAGATATCACACCCCAATTTGCCTGCAATTATCGATGGTATCCAAAGCAGATTATAGGTGGTTCAGATACCCAGGCTGGTTGTTTCTTGGTAAACCCATATCCCAGTAAATACATTAATCTTATTGCTACAAATGAATATGGATGCACCGCTACGGATTCCTCAAAACTACTTTATTTGCCTGCATTGAATGACATCATTCCCAATGCATTCACACCGGGTAATGATAATTTAAATGATGTTTTTATCATCCCCGATGGTTATGATTTGTTAAAAATGGTCATTTTCAACAAATGGGGTCAATGTGTTTTCAAAACAGACAATCAACCGGGATGGGATGGAAGATACAATGGAAAGGCTTGTCCGGATGGTATTTACATATTCAAATTATCTTTAAGGCTGGTTAATTCAACGGAAACTTATGATATATCAGGACCCGTGATGTTGCTAAACGGGAATTGATTTCGGTCAAAACCCCATTGTAATTTCATGAAAACATAGAACTACCTGTTTTAACAGATCGCATTATTACGTGCTTTTAACCTACCTTTGTATCAAATCAGACGATCGTTCTTTCTGTATTATTATATCTGGCATTTAATTGGCTCGTTGATGTTTAAAGACATTTCAATAAAAACGGGTTTTGCACCATACTGGCAGCTGACAATTAAAACCAATGGTATTTAACCTGGTAAAGCTGCTCTCGTCACCAATTATTAAAAATGAAATTTAACGAACTCAACCTCATTGAGCCCATACTGCGTGCATTGCAGCAGGAAGGCTATGACACCCCCACCCCCATTCAGCAACAAGCCATTCCTAAAGTCCTGCAAGGCCGCGACTTAATGGGCTGCGCACAAACCGGAACCGGAAAAACATGTGCATTTGCCGTACCCATCCTGCAAAACCTTTACAACAACACTACAAACAACAACACAAACAGCAATCGCCGCAAAATCAGTTGCCTGGTGGTTACCCCAACCCGCGAACTTGCCATACAGATTCAGGAAAGCTTTGAAGCTTACGGCCGTCATACAGGATTGAAATCCACGGTAATCTTTGGCGGTGTGGGACAGAAACCCCAAACCGACGCCATTCAGCGCGGCACCGATATTCTTGTGGCTACCCCCGGCCGCCTGCTCGACCTCATGAACCAAGGCTTCATTACCTTGCGTGACATTGAGTTTTTTGTGCTGGATGAGGCAGACCGCATGCTGGACATGGGCTTTGTGCACGATGTAAAGAAAATCATCAAGGCGCTGCCCCAGCTCAG